>JBOFZC010000065.1:0-7921 GCA_051654985.1 Rhabdaerophilum sp. | reverse complement strand
GTGTTCGGGCTGGGCTATGCGCTCTCGCGGATATTTTGCGAGTTTTTCCGCGAACCCGATCGGCATCTCGGTTTTCTCTACGGTGGATGGCTCACCATGGGCATGCTGCTCTCGGTGCCGATGGCACTGATCGGGCTGTGGCTGATTGCGCGTTCCAAACCGGCTGCAACGGGGGCGGTGCATGGCTGAGGGATTGTCGACACCACTTGCTCAGGAACTCGCCGCGCTCATCGCGGAAGAAGGCCCATTGCCGCTTGATCGTTTCATGGCCATGGCGCTCGGGCATCCGCGCTACGGTTATTACATGACGCGTGACCCCTTTGGAGCCGGGGGCGATTTCATCACAGCGCCAGAGATCAGCCAGATCTTCGGCGAATTGCTGGGGCTCTCGCTCGCCATCACCTGGCAGAACATGGGAGCGCCGGACGAGGTAGCTCTCGTCGAACTCGGTCCGGGGCGCGGCACGTTGATGGCCGATGCCCTGCGTGCGGCGAAGGCCATTCCGGCTTTTGTCGAAGCGCTCGAGCCGCATCTTGTTGAAACAAGCCCGGTGCTGATGCGCGCGCAAGGCGCGAAGCTCGCTGAAGCGGGACATGAGGGCCATTGGCACCAGACCATTGAAACCCTGCCCGAGGATCGCCCCTTGCTGATCCTCGCGAACGAGTTTTTCGACGCCCTGCCGGTGCGCCAGTTCCAGCGCCTTTCAAGCGGATGGCATGAGCGTCTCGTGGGTCTCGGACCGGAAGGCAGTCTTGCGATCGGGGTTGCTGAACAACCCGCCGCAAACATCCCTTTCGACGGACCACAGGGCGCGATTTTTGAAACGTCACCGATCTCGCTCGATATCATGAAGCGGTTGGGCGAACGCCTCGCTGCGCAAGGCGGCACGATGATCGCGGTCGATTACGGCCATGCGAAAAGTGGCTTTGGCGATACGCTGCAAGCGGTGAAAGCACACCAATTCGTGCCGGTTCTCACCGATCCTGGTGAGGTGGATATCACGGCGCATGTCGATTTCGCGATGCTCGCGATCGCCGCGCGTCGAGGTGGAGCACAGGCGCATCCGCTCTTGACGCAGGCCAGTCTGCTCGAGCGCCTGGGCATTCATCATCGGGCCGAAATCCTGAAGAAAAAGGCCGATAAGCCCACTGAGATCGACCGTGCCGTCCAGCGTCTCGCCGGCACGGACGAGCACGCGATGGGCTTGCTGTTCAAGGCGCTCGCTGTGACCGCACCCGGCCATATGCCGCCGCCCGGCTTTGAAACCCCTGATCCTCGCCTGGACGAGCCCAAAAATGCCTGATCCCGTTCTCTCCCCTGCTCTGACGAAAGCGGGGATACGCCACGCCTTTTTCACGCGCTCAGGCGGTGTTTCCGAGGGCATTTATACCGGTTTGAATGGCGGATTGGGCTCGGATGACAATCCTGCCCATGTGGCGGAGAATCGCCGCCGCATGGCGGAATGGCTGGGTGTCGCACCCGAGCATTTCCTCTCGCTCTATCAGGTGCATTCACCCGATGCCTTGCACGTCACCAGCCCCTGGCCTGGTGAACGCCCGAAAGCGGATGGCATGGTCACATCAACATCTGGCGTCGCGTTGGCTGTGGGCTCTGCTGATTGCGGGCCCATTCTCTTTGCTGACACCGAGGCAAGGATTGTCGGCGCCTGCCATTCCGGCTGGAAGGGTGCGATCGGCGGAGTGCTCGAATCCACGATCGCAGCGATGGAAAAGCTTGGAAGCCAGCGCGCGCGGATCATCGTGGCGCTTGGTCCAATGCTCTCGCAGGCCAATTACGAGGTCGGTCCGGAATTTCGTGCGACGTTTCTGGCTGACGATTCCGGGAATGCCGATTTCTTCCGGTCCGGCTCCAAACCGGATCATCCGCATTTTGATCTGCCCGGTTACATTGCGCGCCGGTTGGAAAAAACGCGTGTTGGCGCGATCGAAGATTGCGGACTCTGCACCTATGCCGATGAAACGCGCTTCTATTCGTATCGGCGCAAGACTCATCGCGGCGAGGCCGATTACGGGCGCCTCATGGCGGCGATAAGGTTGTGAATGTCATTCCCGACGATGCGAAGCATCGGGCGGGAATCCATCTTTCTGATCCCAGATTTGTCTATGGATTCCCGTCCGTTCCTGCGGACCGCCGGGAATGACACGATGTGCCTACCCCACCACATCCGGTGTTTGCCACCCCAGATGCTGGCCGGAATCAACCGCCAGCATCTGGCCGGTAATTGCCCCGGCTTCGGCCAGAAACAGCACGGCATCCGCGATCTCTTCCACGCGAACGGCCCGTCCCAATGGCGTGCCGGCCGCTTCGAGCGCGAAGGCTTCCGCGCCATCATGCAGGTTGGGGAGAACCGGCCCCGGTCCGACACCATTCACGCGGATGCCGCGCGGCGCCAAAGCCTGGGCGAGCGTTTTCGTGGCGGTGTAAAGCGCCGCTTTTGCGAGCGTGTATGAGAAAAACTGCGGGTTCACGCTAAACACCCGTTGATCGATCAGATTGACGATCGCGCCCCCTTCATTGGGTGGCAGGCATTCTGCAAAAGCCTTCGCGAGAAGGACAGGAGCTTGCAGATTCACCGCGAGGTTGGCTGAGAAGCGCGCGATATCAAGCGTTGCGAGATCGTCTTTCGCAAAGAGCGAAGCATTGTTCACGAGGAGATCCGGCGGGCCGAAGGGACTGCAAGCCGCCTCCATGAGCGTCGCGAGGCCATCGAGATCGGCGAGATCGCCCCAGATCGCAGCGGCACGTGCGCCGGTCGCACGAAGCTTCGCGACTTTGGCTTCAGCGTCGCTGCTCTCGCGGGCATGGACGACAACAGCATAGCCCGCTGCGGCCAGGCGATCCGAAATCGCGCTGCCGATGCGCCTTGCGCCACCCGTGACCAGCGCGACCCTTCGGCTCATGATTGTCGATCCCGTTCGCGCTTGCGCTGGATCGCCCGGCGTTCGTAATCCTTGGCGACCCGAAGCCAGCGGAAGAAGGCAAAGTTCATCGCCGTGATGAAACCGTAGACACCGCGCACGAAATGCCGCCGACCGATATACGCCTTGAGAAAGGCTGCGGGGAATTCGACGAAAACGCGCAAGGTGGAAACCGATTTTCCTCGGCTTGCGAGGTCCGCCACTTGCAGGTCGGAATAAGCGTTGAGTTTGTCGATCTGATCGCCGATCGATCGCACCGAGAAATGATGGATCGTGCCTTTCAGTAGGCCAATTTTGGTGTCTGGCTGCAAATCTACCCGATCATGCACAGGCGAGAGCGAATAAGTGCCACGATCGCGTCGGTAGAGCCGCACGGGGGCCAGCGCATAGGCGAGGGGATGCGGCGCATCCTCGCCGGGGAAAATCTCGGCGATGCGGATTTCATAGGCTTGCGCAGCCGGTTCACCTGCACGGAAAAGCGCAGTGATCTCGGCCGCGAGTTCTGGCGGCACGAATTCGTCAGCGTCTATATTCAGAACCCAGCTATGCCGGCATTCACCTTCGGCGAAGCGTTTCTGCGGGCCGTATCCGGGCCATTCACGCTCGATGACCCGCGCACCCTCGGCGATTGCGAGCGCCTGAGTGCCGTCATCCGAGCCCGAATCCACTACGAGAATGTCATCCGAAATCCCCCGCACCGCGCGGATGACGCGGGGGAGGCGGTCAGCCTCGTTTTTCGCGATGATGAACACGGAAAGCGGTGGATGCGTCACGAAACCGGAATTCCTCAAAATTCTGGGCAGCACACATTTCGCTTCGCATGCGGGCGCGACCGCTGCAAGCCAGCCCGGGCATGTTCACAGCGCATTAGGCTTAATGTTTCCTGACAGTGATTCACCATTTGTTGGCTGTCTTCGGAAGCTTCTGTTCAGCAAGAAATTCAGGCGTGTTAATCCTGATATTCAGTGAACGGCACTCCAATCAATCATGCAACGCAAGGAGCGGCAACGAGATGGCGATCAATTTTCGTTCTACTCTGATTTCGATGGCATTCTTGCCGATGATTGTGGTTGCAAGCTCGGTAAAATCGGCCGATTTCCCGCAGGCACGGAATAACAATACTGCTTTTGGTGTGCCGGGTGCGGTTGTAAACTGGGGCGGGGTCTATGCCGGTTTGAATGCCGGCTATGGCTGGGGCAGGGCCAATTCCGCGAGCATTTCGGGTTTTGGGATCGGCGGGCATCTCGGTGCCAATGTGCAGCAAGGTGCAGGCGTCTTCGGCGGTGAGATCGATCTGGGCTACACCGGCATCGATTATCGCGGCTTTTCGGATACATTCCAGCAGAAATGGCTGGCATCAGCACGGTTGCGCGCGGGCTACGCATTCGACCGTTTCCTGCCTTATGTCACGGGCGGTCTGGCTTATACGACCGGCACGCTGAAAAACGCGAGCGGCAAGGCCGATCAAAGCCATTTCGGCTATGTGATTGGTATTGGTGCAGAGGCGATGCTGACGGACCGCGTCTCTGCGCGCGTCGAAGTCCTGCATTATGGTTTCGCACGCGAACGCTATGCGCTGCCCGTGGGTTCGCGCAACACCAGCATCAATACCAATCTTCTGCGCTTCGGGTTGAGCTATCGATTCTGAAGCTTGGCCTTACAGGCAAGGTCGGCTCCAACCAATCGGCGTTAGAGAAGTGTTAGGCCTGCCCCATACAGGGCGAAAATGCGGCCATTGCGGCCACGAAATCGACAGACGGACCCCGGATAGGAGGTCTGCATTCGGGAGGAGGCGAGCCCTCCGAAGGCCCTGATCACCGGGCTTGAATGGCTCAATCTACGAAAGCGGGCCTGGCGGCATTTGTGCCCTCAGGCCGTATCGCACTAAAGGAGTATTTGTAATGAAAACCAAGATGATGCTGGCTGCTGCGGCGGCACTCGTGGCCGGTTCCGCAGCGGCGGCTGACCTTCCGCGTCGGACGGCCCCGATCGCACCAGCAGTGACCGCGCTGCCGATCTTCGCTTGGACGGGCTTCTACGCCGGTGTCAACGCGGGCTGGGGCTTCGGCCAATATGCAGGTTCTGGTGCATCGCGCTTCAAGGACCCGACCGGCTTCACCGGCGGTGGCCAGATCGGCTATAATTACCAGATGGGCAATATCGTGCTCGGTCTGGAAACCGACCTGAACTATGCACACCTGCGTGCCACAAATTCGGCGATCGGTATTGGTGGTTCGAAGGCAACGGTTGACTATTACGGCACGGTGCGCGCGCGCGCCGGCATCGCGATGGACCGTTTCCTCCCCTACATCACCGGCGGCTTCGCTTACGGTGGTTCGGAAGTGACTGTCCCCGGCTTCGGCAAGACCTCGCCGAACCATATGGGTTGGGTGGCTGGCGCAGGCGTGGAATATGCCCTGACCAACAACATCACGACGCGAATCGAGGCGTTCTATGTCGATCTCGACAACAAGCGCACGCCGACGGGCACCAAGCTTGGTCCGGAATTCGGCGTGGTGCGTGCAGGTCTGAACTATAAGTTCTGATCACCTGCCTCGCGTGAAATATCAAACCCGGCCTTTGCAAAAGGGCCGGGTTTTTCATATCGAACTGTGCATCAGAGCTTAGGTTTGCTGTCCGCGAAATGCGGCATGCCCTTGTTCATGCCGGCGAGGAACGACGCAAGCCCAGGATATTTGCCGCTTGCCAGTGTGGAGAAGCGGAAATCCAGCCAATCGAGCATGCAGGCGATCGTCAACGTGCCGACATCCGGCGTTGCAGTCACCACGGGCACATCGGCTTCGAGTGCCGCGAGGCCGCGCTCGACCTTGCCGCGTTGGTGATCGAGCCAGCGTGTCTCGTGCTTTTCTGCATCACGGAAACGGCCTTCGTAAAGCAGCAGGATCGCGGCATCCATGATGCCGTCGCCAAGAGCCTGAAGCTTGAGAGCGGCGAGTTTTTTCGGCCAGTCCGCCGGAATGACCTTACCGCCGCCGGCATCGTGATCAAGCCATTCGATGATGACGCGGCTGTCATAGACCGTCATGCCATCCGACAGGATGAGGCAGGGGATCTTGCCCAGGGGGTTATCTTTGCGCAGCGGATCATCCGCACTCATCGTATCGGCATTGACGATGTTGAGCTTCGATTTGTGGCCGGTGACGAGAGCGGCGACCTTCACCTTGCGGCCGAAAGGGGAAGTGGAAGACGAACGCAGGGTGAGCATGGCTGTTCCTCGGATTGGGTCAGGTGATTCCAACCCGCAATCTGCCCCTATTTTTGGAGCGCAGAATTCAGGCTGGCAAGGCGCATCACCTCATGTTTTCCTCAACCAATCGATCCGGTAGCGTGCCTTGTCGGAGAGCGCCAGTCGCGCTGCGAGTTCGGGCAATAACGCCTGCATATCCGCTTCAAGCGTAAAGGGCGGGTTGGCAATCAGCATGCCGGTGCCGCAGAGCGGGCCTTCGGCCTCGATGCGATCGATATGCAGTTCCACGATCAGGATATTGGCGAAACCGCTTTTTTCTGCCTCATCCTCAAAATCGCGAAGAGCTGCCTGATCCTTCACCGGATACCAGATCGCGAGGCCCCCACCCGGCCATTTGCGCGCCATCGTGGTCATGCCGACAACGAGCCGCTCCCATTCGTCACGAGCCTCGAAAGGCGGATCCACAAGCACCATGCCACGCCGTTCATTGGGCGGCACCTGAGCCTTCCACATCGTGTAGCCGTCAATCGCAGTCACTGCGAGGCGCGGATCGCGATACGCATTGAGCAGCTTTTTCAGTGCCGCCTCTTCCTTCGGATGCGCTTCGTTGAAGGCGGCGCGATCCTCCCGGCGTAGGCCTTCGCGGATCAAAAGCGGTGATCCGGGATAGAACCGTCCATCGGGTGAGATCGCCTGCAAAGCTGCGCGCCAGGGCGCGAGCACCTGCTCGGCCGTCGAGCTGAAAGGCTCGTCCATCCGCCCGATGCCGCCACGCCATTCGCCTGTGCGATCCGCCTCCTCGCTTTTGAGGTCATAGAGCCCCGAACCGGCATGCGTATCCAGAACGCGGAATGGTGCCGGCTTCTGCTGAAGGTGCGCGAGCATCCGCATCAGGATCACATGCTTGAGGATGTCAGCAAAATTTCCGGCATGAAAGCCGTGGCGATAATTCATCGGGTTCTGTCGAATTTTAGCGAAAGGCTTGACCGAATATCAGGACGACCAATGCCATAGCCGAAAGGTAGGATCACGACGAGCACTATCCAAACGGTGTCAAGATATGACGACGAACATGAAAGCGATTAACCTGCCGCTGCTGGTGCTGTTCGGGCTGTGCTACGCGCTTGGCCATCCCGCACTTGCGGCCTATCGCCCGGTTCTTGTCGACAAGACGCTGGCTTCGTTCCATGAAGATGTGAACCGCACGATTGCCGGTTCCTCGATCAGTGTCGCGAAGCTGTTTGAGCCGGTTCCTGTTCCGGCATCGGCCTTGGCACCAACGCCGGGTCCTGCTCTCGTCGAGTCAACTGTTATAACAGCCGCTCCGTTGCCGCAGGTGGTCGAACAACCCCGCAGACTCGCCGAGCTTCCTCGCCAGCGGGTCAACGGCTTTACCGAGCTGATGGCACGCTGATTTCGCGGGCGCGGCAGGAGTCGCGATCAACCTGCTCGCAACTGCGGAAGGTCCGCAAGTCTTTGGAAAGGCAAATGCGGATTTCTTCGAGCATGCCCCGATCGCAGGTGACCGACATCATGTCGGCACGCAGGCCCGGATTGGCTTCGGCAAAGGCTCGCTCGATGTCGAGCGGCGCGAAACGGGCGACATCGCGCGGTGCGATGAGTTTTTCCGGCACCTTGACTTTGGCGCGAGCCGCGGCTGTGGCGTCGAAATAGGCCTCCGGCGCGAGACCGGTGCAGGAACCATGCTTGCGCCATTGGTGCCGCGCGAGGCCCTGATCCGGCAGCACGCTTTCGGCGCGGTTCATGGCGGAAC
>JBOFZC010000064.1:0-5136 GCA_051654985.1 Rhabdaerophilum sp. | reverse complement strand
GCAAGGGTTTTTAGCCATGCTGCCGCAATCAAGCGGCGAGCATGCGTTTCACCTCGTTGACGAGGTCCTTGAGGTGGAACGGTTTCGAGAGCACGCGGGCATCTTTCGGGGCGTTCGATTCCGGATTCAGCGCCACGGCGGCAAATCCAGTGATGAACATCACCTTGATATCCGGGTCGAGTTCAGTCGCGCGACGCGCGAGCTCGATCCCGTCCATTTCGGGCATCACGATATCGGTGAGCAGAAGCTCGAACGGCTCCTCGCGCAGGCGATGATAGGCCGAGCGGCCATTGTCGAAGGAGGCGACATCATAACCGGCATTCTGCAAGGCCCGAACGAGGAACTTGCGCATGTCGTTGTCGTCTTCGGCGAGGAGAATTTTGGTCATCATGCTCTCGTCTGACCTGTCTCAGGAGTTCAACAGGATGGTTAGGGTGACACGGTAAATATGGAGTGTATAGCAAGCGCCTCGCCAAACAGACATTCTGGACGTCTCGCCGGCTTAGAGTCATGATGGCACGCATGTTTTCGGATCTCTGTTCTTTTTGCGCCTCATGCTGGTGCTGGAACGCCGCATGAATCGGCCTGCCAACCTGCCCCGTATCGAGACGGGCGAGACATTCACGCTGGCTCACCCCGAGTCGCGAGAATGCAGCATCGGGCGTGCGTTTCTCATCAATTCCCCGCATTCGGGTGATGATTTTCCGCCCGAGTTTCTGGCACGTGCCCAGCTCTCGCGCGAGGCCCTGCGCCGCGCCTCTGACCTTTACGTCGACCGGCTGATCGAGCCGCTTGTCGAGGCTGGTGCCACGATCATGCGCGCGCACCTGCCACGCTCCTTTGTGGATCTCAATCGCGAGCCGCTGGAGCTCGATCCGCGCCTGATCGCCTGCCCCTTGCCGGTCGAGGCGAATACGCGCTCGCTGAGGGTTGCCGGCGGGCTTGGCACCGTGCCGCGCGTGATCGGCGATCAGGTCGAGATTTATGCGGGTAAGCTGCCACTTGAGGATGCCTTGTCTCGCATCGAACGCTATTACCTGCCCTATCATCGGCGTTTAAGGGATGCGCTCAGCCAATTGCGGGATGTGCAGGGTTTGGCCTGTCTGATCGATTGTCATTCCATGCCCTCGAGCACGCGTTCTGTCGCTTCAGGGGCGATTCCCGATATCGTGACAGGCGATCGCTTTGGCGCTTCTGCTTCACCCGTCCTGCTCGGATTGTTTGAGGATGCCGCGCGCGCCGAAGGCTTCCGGGTCGAGCGCAACCAGCCCTATGCCGGCGGCTATATCACGGAATGTTACGGGCGACCTTCGCTGGGCTGGCACGCCTTCCAGATCGAGATCAACCGCGCGCTCTACATGGATGAAAAGAGCCTCGAGCCGCATTGCGGTTTTGCCGAATTCGCGATGCGTTTGCGGCGCGTTCTGCTGAAATTTTTTGCAGATCAGGCATTCGCTTTTCGCGCAACGGACTTGCATTTTTATCAGAAGGCTGCTGAATAGCGCGCACCAGCCTGCAACCGTAAGGTGCTGGATGGCAGTGCATCGGAAACAGCAAGAAGGCAACAAAGCCTCGGGTTTCCAGTTTTGGGTGCTGGGCTAAAAAAAAGGCCGCACGAAGCGGCCTGAAAGTCTAGGGAGGAAACGCCCAAGGAGGGCATGCCGCGGGACAACGTCAACCGCGACAGTTCGAATTTATATTGCACTGCAAAATAAATCAAGGGCAATTGTCCGGGCCGCGTTCACAAAAGCCGTGATCGCGGCTTTATTTTTTGCCTGAAAACGCGCTAACCCTTTGTCATTCCTGTTTGATTCGGTTGCCTTGCGACGAGAGGTCTCATGCGTCCAGTTGATCTGAAAGCTTTCATCGAAACCCTTGCGCGCCAGTCGGGCGAGGCGATTCTGCCCTTTTTCCGCACGACTCTTTCGGTTCAGGACAAGGGGCGCGATGTCATTGGCGCCGCCTTCGACCCCGTCACCGAGGCGGATCGCGCGGCGGAAACGCTCATCCGCCGACGGATCAAGGAGGCGTTTCCTTCACACGGTATCCTTGGCGAGGAGTTTGATGATGAACGCCTCGATGCCGAGCATGTCTGGGTGATCGACCCCATCGATGGCACGCGCGCCTTTATCTGCGGTCTGCCGGTCTGGGGCACGCTGATTGGTCTGATGCGCAACCAGAGCCCTGTTCTCGGTGTGATGCACCAACCCTATACCGGCGAGTTGTTTCTCGGTGATGGCGGGTCGGCTCATGTGAAAGGTCCGCGCGGGGTGCGAGAGCTTTCGGTGCGCTCCTGTGACCGGCTCGAAGATGCAACGCTGATGACCACCGATCCACGTCTCTTCAAGGGCGATGAGCAGGCGGCCTATGCCGCGATCGAGCAATCGGTGAAGCTCACGCGCTATGGCACCGATTGTTACGCCTATGCGATGCTCGCAGCGGGGCAGGTGGATCTCGTAATCGAAGCCGGCTTGAAACCCTATGATATCGTCGCGCTCATCCCCATCATTGAAGGGGCAGGCGGCATCGTGACGACCTGGAAAGGTGAGAGCGCCAAAGACGGAGGGCGCATCGTCGCGGCAGGGAGCAAGGCCGTGCACGAAGCCGCGCTTGAGCGCCTCTCGGTTGTCAAGGATTAGCCGTTTCCGTCTTGGCTTTCGCCACGAAAGCATCGAAGGCGCGCCAGAACAGGGCGCGCGTTGAATCCGTCTCCATCAAGATTTCATGGCGCGCGCCAGCCAGCTCGATGGCGCTCGCTCCGCGCATGCGCTGTGCCAGCGCCTGCGATGCGCGTGACGACACCACGGTGTCAGCTCCAGCAGCGAGAATCAGCACCGGAGTACGGTTTTCCGAACCGAAATCTTCCCTTTGAAGGGTATCAAGCCCGTTAAAGGCCGCTGAAACCCAACCGATTGTGGGATCACCGATCCCGAGATCGGGATGCGCCAGAAGCCAGTTCTTCATGGTCGCAAAACGGGCTTCATCACGGGTGAAGGGGTTGTCTTGAAACGGCCCCGTCGTGCGTGATAGTTCTGAACCACCGGGAATAAACATTTGAGAAAGGCCGATACTCGCCAAAACCCGCGCCACAATGCGAGCCAGATTGCTCCCACCCCAGCCCGCAATCGCGACCAGCGGGGAAGACAACACTGCGCGCTCGAAGGGTGAGTTCCCGCGCCCCAGAGCCATCAGCGCGATACTGCCACCCATGGAATGGGCCATCAGTGACCAGGGGCGCGGCAGATTTCGCGCCTTCATTTCGGCAACAACGGTATCAAGGTCCAGGCAGTAATCTGCGAAATCCTCGACATGGCCTTTTGCGGGGTTGCGCAATTGCCGGTCCGAGCCACCCTGTCCGCGCCAGTCAAAAGCCACTGTCGCGAAGCCGCGTGCGCCAAGCTCGTGGATGACCTCGCGGTATTTCTCGATGAATTCCGAGCGGCCCTGAAGCACAAACACTGTGCCCTGAGCATCGACGACGGATGCAGGCCAGAGAGCAACACGCAGTTTTACGCCATCGGGTGTTTCGAGCCATTGCATTTGTGCGCCCTCGCGATGGGCGATGCCATCGGGCGGTTCACGCAAAGCTGGAATTGGGGGAGTGGAGGTCATGTCGAGGGCTCGCTGGGCGCGGCTGCGCTGGAGCGTCTTTCTCCCTCATCGCAAGCGAGGCGGCAAGCGACTCGCGGGCTTGTCAACGCGCCGGGTTGCTCGCCGCAACAGAGGGTTCAACCAGGCGGTAACCGATGATCGCATGGCTGCGCGTGTCGATCACAAGGCGCAGGGTCGAGCCGTCTTGCGTTTTCACTTCGCCGGTCAGAAGCGGGCCACGCCGCTGAAAGCCGGGAAGCACCAGAGGTGGCTGGGTGGCTGTGGCATGGGGCACTTTGTCGACGAGCGCCGGAGCCGTGCCGTTGGTAGCCTTCTCCATGGGGGCTTGGGCAATAACAGCAACAACACCGACGAGAGCGAGGGCAAGCGCCAGCACAAGGCTGAGCCACAAACCGGTACGGCTGAAGCGCAAGCGGTTCGCGAGGGGAGGGTGGGTTTCTAGGAAGCTCGTTTGGGACATGATGGCTTTCTAGCGCCTTCTGTCTGAACCAGGCCGGGCCTCGGCATTCATCTCGCATTCATCGCGTGAGCTATTGCCGCCCCTTGAAAGCTAGAAAATCCGTCCCCAATTGATGCTTCGTGCAGGCTATGAAGGCTGCACATATCGATGGTCTGGCCCTCTGGGCAGACTGAAACCCCGTATATCGCTTCCAAAGGAGGATATGCCATGCGTTCGTTTGATCTTGCTCCGCTCTACCGTTCCACGGTCGGTTTCGACCGCCTGTTCTCGCTGATCAACCAGCTCGAGAATGGTGAGGCCAGCAACCAGAGCTACCCGCCTTATAACATTGAGAAAATCTCCGAAGACGGTTATCGCATCAGCGTAGCCGTTGCCGGTTTCGCCGAAGCCGATCTTTCAATCGAGACCAAAGAGAACTGGCTCGTGATCCGCGGCGAGAAAAAGGCCGAGACGGAGAAATCCGAGACCGAGTTCCTGTTCCAGGGCATCGCAGCGCGCCAGTTCGAGCGTCGCTTCCGCCTTGCCGATCATGTGACTGTGACCGGTGCGCGCCTCGAAAATGGTCTTCTGCACGTGGAACTCATGCGTGAGATTCCGGAAGCCAAGAAGCCGCGCCAGGTTCCGATTGGCGCTGGCTCAAAAGCTGCCCCCCGCCTCGCGGCCTGATGCAATTGACTTGAGGCGTTCGAGACCGCCTGACCAATCTATATCGAAGGGGCGCACTAGCGCCCCTTTTTTATGCCGGAATGGACGAATCTCAACCTATTCCAACGGCGCGACCGGCACGGAATTGATCGGCGCCCAATCTGACGGGCGCGGCCGCGCGAGGGTCGCGGGTGCTCCTGGAGCCGGTGATGGTCCCGCAACCTTCGGCGGAGGCGAAGATTTTGGTGCCTCGACATTGGGCCGACGCATCGGAGGCGTCGGAAGCGGGGCAAGTGCAGCAGCGGCCCGCCCGCGCGAGAAGCGCTCGAGGATTTCACCATCATAGGCATCAACGATGAGCCGCACGGGCTCGCGACGCGGCGAAATGCCCTCGATCACATAGACATCCGGGCGGCGCG
>JBOFZC010000063.1:0-11862 GCA_051654985.1 Rhabdaerophilum sp. | reverse complement strand
TGTCGGCGAAGCCCAGCTTCTGAGCGAACTTGTGGAGCACCCAGTAATCATTGGCGCTTTCGAAGATCGGCTCGACGACCTTCTCGCCCCACTGGATCGAGCGGTTCGAAGCCGTGCGCGAACCTGAGCACTCGAACTGAGTGCACATCGGCAAGAGGTAGGTGCCGTTCTTCCGCCCCGAGATATGAGCAAACGTCGTGGGATGCGGATCAGCCACCACGAGAAGCTCAAGCGCCTCAAGGCCTTTCACCATTTCCGGCATGCGCGGGATAGAGTTACCGCCATGGCCCATCACGAAAATACCCTTCAGGCGGTCCTTCTGGCCGACCTGCTCTTTCGGGAGCACGGTGGCGTCAAACCAGCGGGTCGAGGGAATGCCCGGCATCTCCATGGTGGAGACATCCTTGCCGTCCGCCGCCTTGATCGTGTCGAAGCGGTCGCGGAACCAGCTGTATTCGGTCTCCCACACCCGTGCCCAGTGGTTCCAGGCACCGGCATCGAGGCCGTAATAAAGCGGCAAGTTTGCGATATCGAGGCCGAGATCAGTCGCACCCTGCACGTTGCAATGGCCGCGGAAGATGTTGGCACCCGTGCCGTTCGAGCCGACATTGCCCGTCGCCAGCAGCAATGTGCAGAAAGCGCGGACATTGGCCGTGCCGACGGTTTTCTGCGTCGCGCCCATACACCAGATGAGCGTGGAGGGTTTCTCGGTCGCGAACATCTTCGCGACTTTCTCGAGCTGGGCACCGGGAATTCCAGTGACGCGCTCAACCTCTTCCGGCGTCCACTTTTCGCATTCCTTGCGCACCATATCCATGCCGTAGACGCGCTCGGCGAGGAACTTCTTGTCCTCCCAACCGTTCTTGAAGATGTGGTGCAGCATGCCCCAGATCACCGGAATATCGGTGCCGGGACGCATGCGGACATATTCGGTCGCGTGCGCGGCGGTGCGGGTCATGCGCGGATCAATCACGATCATGTTCGCGCGGTTGATCTCTTTACCAGTGAGAACGTGCTGAAGCGAAACCGGATGGGCTTCCGCTGGGTTGCCCCCCATGATGATCATGGTTTTGGCATTGCGGATATCATTGTAGGAATTGGTTTGCGCGCCATAACCCCATGTGTTCGCCACGCCGGCCACGGTGGTGGAATGGCAGATACGCGCCTGGTGATCGATGTTGTTCGTGCCCCAATAGGCCGCGAACTTGCGCATCAGATAGGCGCCCTCGTTCGAGAATTTCGCGGAGCCGAGGAACCACATCGAATCTGCACCCGATGCGGCGCGAATTTCCAGCATCTTTTTCGAGATTTCGTCGAATGCGACATCCCAGGAGATACGCTGCCACTCGCCATTGACGAGCTTCATCGGGTATTTCAACCGGCGCTCGCCCTTCACGAGTTCGCGCACCGAAGCGCCCTTGGCGCAATGGGTGCCGCGATTGATCGGGCTGTCCCAGGCTGGCTCTTGGCCGACCCAGACGCCTTCCTGAACTTCGGCCTTGACCGTGCAACCCACAGAGCAGTGGGTGCAGATATTGGTTTTCACTTCCACTGGCTTGCCCGGCACCGGCATCTTGGCTTTCGCCTCGCGCACCGTGCCGAAACCGATCGAGCCGATTGCGGCGAGACCGCCCGCCGCGAGACCTGAACGGCGCAGGAATGAGCGGCGATCCAGCCTCTCTGCCCCGATGCCGTTCAGCCCGGCGAGGAATGCGCCCCGTGGCGCGGAACCGTCCTTGCGTTTGATGAGCATGGCGTTTTTCCTCAGTAACGATTGGTCTGATAGAATTTTTTCACATGCGCGGTTTCCTGGTACCGCACCTTTTTCTTCTCGGCATCGCTTTCGCTCGCCTTCGCCGGCGCGATCGCCACGCCGGCTGTTGCAGCCGCGACTGTCGCTCCGCCAAGTCCGGCGCGAAGGAAATTGCGGCGGGATTGGCCTGCGTTTTCCAGCTCCTCAGTCTTCTTGATGCTCATGCCGTCTCTCCCTCAAACGAAGCTGCCTCAGGCAGCATCCGATGTTTCTTCGCCCTGGAGGGCGAAAGCTTCGCGCTCAATGGCCACAAACAGTTCACCCAAGCGGGCAACAGCCCGGTAGAAGCTCGCCGACTCGACCTTCGCGAGATCGGCGAAGAACCGATCGGCCCACGGCGCGATGTGTTTCCCGAAAAACGCCTTCTCCTCACCCGCTTCGCAAGCAATGCGGCGCGCAATCAGCCCGGCCATGATTTCCATCAGGAAGCCAAGATGATCTTCTGGCTCCGGGAATTCCTCGCCGCGCTCGATGCCGAGGCGCTTCATGTCGCCGCGCACCCGCACCAAAGGACGCTCATAGAGAAAACCGGTGAGATAATAGGAGGCATAGGGCAGCAATTCGCCGCGTCCCACCCCCACGAACAGATTGAAATGCTCGCGGGCGATCTCTTCCGCTTTTGCGACCTGGGCGGCCTGCGCCAGAGCACTGACAGCTTGCCCCAGAGCGGTGTCGTCACCCGAAAGGCGGCTGAGTTCAATCAGCACTTTCTCATCGGGCACGCGCAGCAAGAGATTGGCGAAAACGAGATAGAGGTTGGCGCGCGCAATATCGGTCTCATCGAGATCTATATGGATGATACCATGCTCATCAATCGGCGGATAAAGATCGGGGCGGAGGATATCTCGGGTCACGCCGGTTGCCGCCTCAACCGCGACAACGCGCTCGGCGGGAACACGGGACCAGCCAGAAATCGAAGGTTGGGCAACACCCAAAGCACGAGCGAGGGCGGAAATTCCACCCACGGCGCGTATGGCTTGCTGGAGCCCGGCGTCCCTCATCTCTCTCCTGAGGCGGTTTGCCGCCTTCATCGTTTTCGCTGCGGACTTCCGGCTGATATTTCAGCTCTGGAGGAACCCGCAACATAGTGGTTACCCACCTAGTTTTGAATTGATCTTAAGTGAACACTATAGGTCAATCCTATGAGCCGGCAAGGGATGTGACGCACAGTCACATAGGCAACGCACCCCCGTGTTTTCGGGCAGGAACGGGCAATTCCGCGTCGAAAACGGTCTCTGATGTGGAATTTGCATTTTCGCTCGACAGATTTTGCGAAACAGAAATTCGCCTTTGAGCGCAAACTGAGGCGGCTTCCGCGCTGTTCGTGTCATCCTCCACCGGTGTCATCGGGGGAGATTCGGGATCAGAAGCGGGCGGGCCTAATTCCGGCACTTGGGTATCCGGAGGAGCGGTTTCGACACCTGCCGCACTTTCTGGAGCTTTTTCTCCGATCGCTTGACGCAACATAGCTTCGAGATCGAAATCGGCTTCCAGCGGCCCAAATCCGGGGACGCCATTGGGGGCGTTGAAATCCCACTGAAAATCCGCCGGAGCGACAAAATCACGGATCGAGACATCAGCCGTCCACATCTTGCGCATTGCCGCGTTTTTCAACGCTTCCGGCACGCCTTTCTTGAAGAACAGCGTGATGTCACTTTCCGCCGTGATGGTCTCAACGTCCGGCAGCAGAGACAGGTCGAAATCCTCCTCCACCGCCTCAGGCACAAGGCCTGTTGCTGGTTGCGGAGGTGGAACGGACTGAACCTCATCGGCCAACTCGCGCTTGCGACGCGACCAGCGTGTCAGGAAGCCATCGCGCTTGTCCGGGTCATCTGCAACGCTCATGAGCCATCCCTCCGGCCCGGACGGCGATGACCCAGGGTATCGGGGTCGGTTTTGTCGCGTTTGCGCTTGAAGAATTCGCGCTCCACATGATGCTCATCAACGAAGGCGGCGAGACGCGCGGCAATCTCAGGCGGCATCGGCACGGGCTGCACGATGTTTGATTCCGAATCCGCGAGAGACTCGCCTTCACTCGGATCCGCCGTCACCGATACGAGGGTGACGTAGCTATCAAATTCGCCGGCACGCACCGCAACCCAGATCAGAGGCGTCCCGGTGATGAGATTGTCGCGATAATTCGCGGTATCGCCAGCCACAAAAAGCAGATTGGCTACGCCAACGAAATAACTCTCGTCATCTCCGCTTTTCGCCACAAGAGTCATAGGAGCGGCGTCGGGCAAGCCGGTAACAGTCGCGCTCGGAACCCAGAGATGGTCGATCCACGGGCTTGCCGATTTTTTCTTGTCGACGATGACCCCAACGGGAATGATTTCCTCGGCCATGATCTCATCCCTCTTTCGCAAGTGGGAGACCGCCGATGAGATTTTGCGGCTTGAACCGCGTCAATCTGTCGGCGGTTGAACCCAACACGGCAAAACCGCGCGCGCCGCGTTTCGCTTCCAGAATGCGGGGCTGATCGGGCAAATTGAAGGTGAAAAGCGCCAGGACGCGGTTGGAATCGTCCAGCGTCAGCGCCTCGCCAGCCCAGACCTTGTTAGCCAGCGCAGTGCCCTCACTATCGAGCGAGAGAAACCAACCGAAGGCCTCGCCGGAGAATTTCTCGACCGCCTCGAAGGCGATTGCGATACCGGTGAGATGCTCGATCCAGCGCGTCATGGCGCGCCCGAGTGCCCCGCGTCCCGAAGCGAGATCGGTGAGATCAAGCACGAGATCATGCGCATCGGACCGTGCGCGATAGGTCGCAGCATTGAGATCCGTGAGAATTTCCAGCTCGGAAACGGCCGGTCCGCCCAACATGTTCAGCAGCGGCGAATGCTTGCGATCATGCTCGTGGGTATCGATCGTTTCCTCATCGGCGAGCAGCAGGCGACCTTCATGGAAAGTGATGCGCTGCGGGCGAAAAAAGCACTCTGCTGCGCGTAAAACCCAGCCATCCGAGACCTCGTCGAACGCATTGCGCGCCACGACATGCGCGAGGTGCTGAAGGAAAATCGGCGGCAAGTTTTTTGCGCCCTTCTCAGCCAGCGCGAGATAGGCCGCCTCCATCGTCGGGTGCGCCAGGAGATGATCACGGAATGCGAGGAAAAACCCGAGATTTTCGCGCGCATCGGCGTCCGCCACGAGGGACAGTTCATCCGCCGGGACAGCGCGACGCGGCTCGGCAAGCAGGCTCGCATGCAGGCCACGCTCGACCGGACAGGCTTCATCCGGTGGCAGGAGTTCTGGCCGCGCGAGATACGCGCTCAGAAACGCATCCGTGACAACCAGGCCACCGTTCTCGGCGCGATCGACAAGGTGATGCCCGCTCGCGACCCAGAAGTCATCATGGATCGGCGAGGCTTCGCGCGGGGCGGTGGCGGGTTGGGCGTTCATCGGACAGGGGCTTCCTTCATCAAGCCGAGAAGATCGACCTTTTCGTCAGGCATGTCATCCGGCTCTTCTATAAATTCAAAGACCCGGCCATGCTTGTCATCCGTGCCCGGCAAAAGGGTGCGAAAACGCTCGATGATTTCGCCGTTTTCCAGAACACGATGGATGGCGACCAGCGTACCGACACCCGGTTCAGCGAGCTCCATCGCATAGGCGATCTCAGCCTCAGCCGCCGCGCGGGCCGCCTCGGCATGGGGAGCGCCGCATTCGGCCAGAAGCTTCGCTGCGAGGCGCGTGACAGCCGCCTCGCGCTCCGCATCCGTCATCTCCACGATGGTCGCAAGGGTCGACCAGCCAAAGCTTTCTATCCCCAAGAGCCCGGAACGGAACGCAGCTCGTTCTTTGCCGATGAGCGTGTCCACAGGCCTTTCCCAGAACAGGAAGCTCCCGGCGATCGCCCATTCCCCCGGCTCAGCAGCGCGGGTGAAGACGAAGGCATCAGAGGGATCGAGCCGTATCGTGCGCAGCATTTTCATGGATTTATCCGCGCGGCTCGTTCTCGATGGGATCGTACCATTCAGGCGGCGAGAGACGGCTCAAAAGCGGCAAGCGTTCCGCCGGGGATTGCGCATCACGATGCAGCAAAAGATCGCCATTGCTGTCGATGCCGCGTTTTCCAGCCTCGTTGCGCTTATCCAATCGCGACAGATAACGCGGGCCGATCGCGCGAAAGCCTTTCTCGGCCCAACTGTCGGCCTCCACCATGAAGTGTCGCGCGAAACTCGCTGTGAACTCCTCCGGGTTCCAGGCATCGAAACCTTCGTCATCCAGCGTCGTGACCGTGGGACCAAGCCCGATGCCAAGATCGCGCATGCCACCGGCGCGGATCATACCACCGAAGACCAGCCATTCCGGCACGTCATCCTCGCCACATTTCTCGGGCCAGGCGAGGCGACCACCACCGATCAGCGCTCCATCGAAGGAGAGCGAAGCGGGATAAGCGAACTCGATCGGCTTTTCCGGCGGCGAGAGCACCGCCAAGGCATCGGCCAGAGCATTCATGCCTGCAAAGAGGATCTTGCGTGCAAGCCGCAACGGCTCCTCGGGTTCCAGCACAAGAGCAAAATCAATCAGAGCAAAGCGACCGACGTAAAACAACGAGCCCGCGCCCGTTTCGCCCGCGCGCCGACAGGCGGTTGTGAAAGCATCATCGATCTCGCGCAGCCGAAAGGGCGTCACCAGTGGCGGGAAAACAGCGGGTTCAAACGTGTCGCTCAACATGATCAGTGGCGCAGAGACCGCGCCTTCCTCTCCCGATCCGGCGGGGCCTCATGCACGGGCCTCTTGTTTATCCGGCTCCAACGTTATTTGAATGGATTCTAGAAAAGACAAGAGCGGCACATCGTAAAGCCGCTGAGGAAACGCATGACCGAGATCGCCAAACCCACGAATCCTGCAACGCATATCTTAGCGCTTTGCTCATGCGAGAAAACGTTCCGGCCTGATGCCCAGGCGATTTCTGACGGCCTCGCGACTGCAGGTTCGCGGCCCTCGATCGTGACCTGCAACAACCTTTGCGGCACGGAAAAGACCCGTCTCGCCAGCATGGCCAGCGCCAAGACTCTCACCATCGCCTGCCAGCAAGAAGAGACGGGTTTGCGAGCAGGGCTGGAAGACGCCGGATTTGCAGGCGAAGCACGCTTTGTCGATATCCGTGATCGTGCGGGGTGGTCATCCGAGGGCGATCAAGCCGGCCCTAAAATGGCGGCCTTGCTGGCCGCAAGCCAATTGCCTCCACCGGCCCTTCCCTTCATCAGCCTTGAGAGCCAAGGTATCACCCTCGTTTATGGCCGCGATGAAGTGGCGATCGAGGTCGCTTCCCGCCTTGCTGATGCCCTCGATGTGACGGTGATGCTCGCGAAACCGGGCGCGCTGATGCCGCCGCGGAAGCGAGACTTTCCGATTGCCTCGGGAATGATCCGTCAGGCCAAAGGTTATCTCGGCGCCTTTGAACTCACCATCGATGGCTTCGCGCTCGCTGCCGCCTCCTCGCGTGGTGCGCTCAGTTTCAACGAGGGGCGCAACGGCGCTCAATCGCGCTGCGACCTGTTGATTGATCTCTCAGGCGGACAGCCTATCTTTCATGCCGATGGCTTACGCGACGGCTATCTGCGCTGCGATCCGCGTGACGCCGTCGGTGTCGAGAAGCTGATCGCAAAAGCGCGCGATCTTGTCGGCACGTTCGACAAACCGAAATACATCACGTTCCATACCGAGCTTTGCGCGCATTCCCGCTCGAAAATCACGGGTTGCACCCGCTGCCTTGAAGTGTGCCCCACCGGGGCGATCTCTTCTGCAGGCGAAAGTGTCGCGATCGACCCCGCGATCTGCGCGGGTTGCGGCGGCTGCGCTTCCGTGTGCCCCACAGGTGCCGCGAGCTACGCCCTGCCCTCGGCCGATGACCTGATGAAGCGGCTGCGCGTGATGCTCCGGGCCTATCACGCGGCGGGCGGCGAAAAGCCGGTTCTGCTGTTTCATGACACGCCGCATGGCGAGCCCTTGATCGACGCGCTCGCACGTTTCGGCGAGGGTTTGCCGGCGAACGTGATCCCGGTGCTGGTGAACGAGGTGACGCAGATCGGCATCGAGCAGGTCGCGGCGGCCTTCTCCTACGGTGCGGCTGGAGCGGCGTTCCTGATCGCCTCGAAGCCGAAGCATGATCCGCTGCCGCTCGCGAAGATGGCTGGGCTTGCTGAAAGCATTCTCCCGGCGCTCGGATATGATGCGAAGGCGGTGACCATCGTTTCTACCGATGATCCGGATCAGCTTCTCGCGGGGCTCCGCGCTTTGCCATCGGATGTGGTCGCGGCGGAGCCCGCGAGCTTCCTGCCTGTGGGTGCCAAGCGCCCGGTCATGATGATGGCGCTGCGGGAATGGCGCAATGTCGCGCCGGAAAAGCCTGGCGTGATCGCTCTGCCGAAGGGCGCGCCCTTCGGCACGGTGAAGGTCGACACCGAGGGTTGCACGCTCTGCCTCGCCTGCGTCTCCGCTTGCCCCACAGCAGCGCTCACAGCGAACCCCGAGAGGCCGGAACTGCGGTTTCAGGAAGATCTCTGCGTGCAATGCGGGCTTTGCCAGGCGACCTGCCCCGAGAAGGTGATTTCGATCGAGCCCCAGCTCGATTTCGAGCGGATCAACGCTGCGCCCGTCACGCTCAAGCAGGAAGAGCCATACCCCTGCGACAATTGCGGGAAACTTTTTGGCACGAAATCGACCATTGAGCGCATCAAGACTAAGCTTGCGGGGCAGCATTGGATGTATGCCGGGCAGAATGCCGATCGTTCCAAACTCATCGGCTATTGCGATGATTGCCGGGTCGAGGCCATGACCAATTCCGGTTTCGACCCCTATGCCGGAACGCCGCGTCCGCGCGTAAGGACCACCGAGGACTATTTCCGCGAAAACCCCGAGGACAAGGCAGATTGAGCTTTACCGCCCCGCCTTCTCGATAAAATCGACCAAAGCTTCGCGATCCTCTGCGCGCGTCACCACCTGCTCCGGCATTTTTGTGCCAGGAAGCATAGCGTTGGGGCCGATATCAAAAAGGCGCGCCACGGTTTCTCGGCTCCAGACGATATCTTTGCCGAGGAGCGCGGGTGAATAAACATAACCGGGCGCGGTGCCGATCTTCCGCCCCATCACGCGATGCAAGGTCGGGCCGGCGCGATTGCCATCATCTTCCGAAAGCGTATGGCAGGCGATGCAGGCCTTGTAGACCTCCGCTCCGGGATGGCTCGCGAACGCTGCAACACGCGCCTCGGTCGCCTCGGTGACGACGGGGTTCACAGGCTCGCCGGTTTCCACGCGCCAGCGCCTCACGAGGCGATCGGCGCCGCCGGTGAGGATTTCTGATCCATCTGGTGAAAACGCCAGCGACCAGAGCGGGAAAGCTGGGCCGACCATGCGCCTCTTGATCGCGCGTGTCTCGCGGTTGACCAAAACGAGCGCGCCGCGAAATCCGGCAGCACCAATCGTCTTTCCATCGACAGAGGCGGCGAGCGCCACAAGCGGCACCTCACTCACTGGAAGTGGCGTGAACATACCGGTCTGCGGGTTCACAAAGCGCAATTGTCCATCCGCTGCCGCGATGACGAGTTCATCGCCGGCGCGCACCAGGGCATTGAGCGGCACACCAATGGGGATCGCGCGTGGCGCGGTATCGCCCTTGTGCAACAGCAAGGTGCCGTCATAACCGGCTGAAGCCAATGTGCCATCGGCGAGGTAAGCGACGGCATTCACATTGCCTTTGTGCTGATCGAGCACACGAGCTGCACCTCCCGGCAGCGACCAAAGCCGCACCGTGCCATCCCAAGAAGCGGAAGCCAGAGTTTGCCCATCCGGCGACAGGGCGAGGCTAGCGATGGGGCCTTCATGACCCTCAAGACTGCGCACAGGACGATCGCCTTCGCGCGGCCAGATGAGAATGCGTCGATCCTCTCCCGCACTGGCATAGCCACCATCGGAGAGCGCAACGAGCGCGTTGACTGCGCCATCATGCGCTCGCAACACGGCTTCTGCCGCGCCACGCCCGACCTGCCAGCGGATGATCGTCGTGTCAAAACTTGCCGTTGCGATCCGCCCATCGGATTGGACGACGATGGCGCGCACCGGTCCGCCATGACCCCGCAGATCGGCGGCTTCGACGAGCGTGGCACCGAATATCGCGACGATTAAGCACAGCACGCGCATGAAGGGCCTCTCGACAGTCGGGATCACGTGCAGCATATGGCCCAGAGACCTCGCACGGAAAGCCCCAGACCCATTCCATGAGTGAAATCGCGCTCGATCTTCTTGGCCTCAAATGCCCGCTGCCGGCGCTGAAAACACGCAAGGCCTTGAAGGGACTGGCAAGTGGTACGGTTCTCGTCGTAACCGCCAATGATCCGCTCGCCGGGCTCGACATCCCCAACCTCATCCGCGAGACCGGCGACCGACTGGAATCGAGCGATCAGCGGGGCGATCGGCTGGTTTTTCGGATTGTGAAGGCTTGAAAAGTCACGCGTGATGGCCGGCTGGGTCCCGCCCGTGGGCGAGTGCCGCGACAAGTCCCATCACGCCCCGATTGGGCTGCGCGCGCTGAGCGAGCCGGGCAAGCTTCGTCTCGGCAAAGACATTCCGTCCACCGCGCGCCACGATACGATCCAACAGCCGCGCTTGGATTGCGCCATCCGCACCGGCACGAAGGCCCGCTTCGATTGTGATCTGCTCGAGAATATCGCGCTGGGCATGGCTACCGCCGAGGCTTTGCGTTGGGCGCTTGAGCATCGCAAGCGTCGAATAGGCTTTTGCCATGTCGCCCGCCATAAACGCGGATAAACCTGCACCAATGGCGCTGCCCGACTCATGCCACGCCGTCTCCTGAGCCAGCGGCCTCGGGGCGAGACTCTGCATGGATTGTGCGAGCCTATGCGCCTTGCCCATCCGCCCAGCGCCCATCAGGGCGAGCGTATAGTGCAGATCGGCAAACAGCAGAGTGCGGTCCTCAATCCGCGCTTCGGCCTTGTCGGCAAGCTCCTCCCAGCGATTGCCAACGCCATGCCCCAGCAATTCGATCCGCATCAGAAGCGAGGCCGCATTGGCGATATCGCGGAAATCGTCTGATTTCTCGCGGCGGATCTCGTGATCATACAAAGCAAGCGCCTCTGCGATATCGCCTTGTTCCAGCCTGAACAGCGCGAGGTGCCAGAAGAGATGCCCTCCGAAGTTGTTGGTGCCACGGACCGTCGCCTCATGGCCCTCGATCAGCGCGATACCCTGCTCGATGCGGCCCGTCATTTCATGGACATGGCTGATGGCATGCAGCCCCCAGGCATCGTCGGGTCGGAGCTGGATCGCCTGCAAGCCAAAGCGCTCGGCCTCGGCGTAACGGCCAGCCTCCTCGAGCGCGAAGGCCTTGCAACCCATCAGAAATCCGCGATGGGCGTGATCACGCGGCAAGCGCCCAAGACTGACATCGATCGAGCGCAACATCCCCGGCGCATCACCCAGCATGAAGCGCAGCCCATGGACCATTTTCACCGACAAGGTATCGGAAGGGTCGAGCCGGCTGGCGAGTTCGAGCGCGCGGATCGCCTCGCGCCAGAGGCCGAGAGCGGATTGACGCGCCCCTTCCACAAACGCGACATCAGCGAGCGAAAACTGACCCTGGGCGAGCAATGCCTCGGCTTCCGCCGCCGCGATCCGAGCGGGCTCAACGAGTTCGGCGCGCGCCAGAGTCGTCAGCAAAATGGCGCGTGCAGCCGGCCCCCGCGGATCTTTCGGTTCAGCGGCGAGAAACTCTGCAAGCTTTTGCGGCACGTCCCGCGCATGCGAGAGACAGGCCGTAACGAAGGCCTCGTAGGCGGACGGACCCCGTGTCTTCACAGCGCTATTCGAATTCCCGGACATCGCGTTCTCCCCTCGCTTTGGCTGGAGAGATCTTGCCGTGATTTTGGCGCACGCGCTTCACACGAACAGTCGCGGCTGGTTCAAGCCTTTGTGAAAGCAGCGCGATTTTTCGCCACAATCCGCGAAAATGAGAAAAAACGTCCGTCGCCTGAAACGTTTCGTGCTGATAAAAGAACGATTGTTCAAACACGCCAGTCTTCCGGAGTTTT
>JBOFZC010000062.1:0-3250 GCA_051654985.1 Rhabdaerophilum sp. | reverse complement strand
CGCGATATCGCGATACGCCCCTGATTTGCCCTCGAGCACATCGCGCAAGGCCTGCGCATTCTCAGAGGGCTCACCGCCTTTGAGGGCTTCCGGCGCGGCACGGGCAAGGCCGGCTTCTTCCGGGGTGACCTCGAAGCGGCGGATCGTGCCATCCGCCAATTCCACCACATGGGTCGGGCCTGTGGTGGTCATCTCGTCGAGGCCATCCGAACCATGCACGACCCAGGCGCGCTCAGTGCCGAGATCACGCAGGGTTTCAGCGATCGGCTCGAGCCAGCTCGCCGAGAACACGCCAAGGAGCAGGCGCTTCACGCCGGCCGGGTTCGAGAGCGGACCCAGGAGATTGAACATCGTCCGCGTGCCGAGTTCGGTGCGCACCGGCGCGACATTGCGCATCGCCGGGTGATGCGCTGGCGCGAGCATGAAGGCGAAATTCGTCTGATTGAGAATGGCGGCCACACCTTCCGGCGGCTGGCCGATTTTCACACCCAACGCCTGCAGAACATCGGCTGCGCCCGATTTTGATGATGCCGCGCGATTGCCATGCTTTGCCACAGGCACATCGCAAGCCGCGACGATCAACCCGGCGAGAGTCGAAACATTCCACGATCCCGAGGCATCTCCACCCGTGCCGACGACATCAATCGCGCCTGCGGGGGCGACCACCTTCAGCATGCGATCACGCATCGCCGAGACAGCGCCGGTGATCTCCTCGACACTTTCGCCGCGCACGCGCAGGGCCATCAAGAAGCCTGCCATCTGCGCTGGCGTGACTTCGCCCGAGAGCATCTGCGAGAAGGCCAGCGAAGCCTCATCGCGCGTGAGCGGCAATCCGGCAGCGGCCTTGGCAATGAGGGGTTTGAACGCTTCCATCCTATCAACTCGTCTTACGCTGCCAGTTTGCGTGCGTGAAAATCGCGCGCCAAGGCGATGAAATTCCTGAAGATTGTCGCACCGCCCTCGGTCGCGATGCTCTCAGGGTGGAACTGCACGCCGAAGGTCGGCGCATCGCGGTGTTCGAGGGCCATCACGAGGCCATCGTCGCTTGTCGCGGTGGGGATAAGGCACGTTGGGAAGCTGTCGCGCTCGACCACGAGGGAGTGATAGCGCGTCACCGTCAGCCCCTGATTGAGGCCGCGAAACAGCCCCTTGCCATCGTGTTTGATCGCCGAAACCTTGCCGTGGATCGGGTAGGCGCGGATCACTTTACCGCCGAAAGCCTGTCCCATCGCCTGATGTCCGAGGCACACGCCGAGCAGCGGCACCTTGCCATGCGCCTTCTCGATCACCTCAACCGAAATCCCAGCCTCGGACGGCGTGCAGGGACCGGGTGAGATGACAATCGCATCATGCCCGAGCGCAATGAGTTCGTCGGCACTCATCGCATCGTTGCGGAACACCTCGACCTCAGCGCCTTCCTTCCCCAACGCGTGGACCACGTTGAAGGTGAAGCTGTCGTAATTGTCGATCAGGGCGATACGCATATCCGGCTCCGCTGTCCGATTACTGCCCGCGTTTTCCGCGCGATGCAAACCGCACGGCTTCTTCTGCCGCGCGGAATAGGGCTTTCGCCTTGTTTTCGCATTCTGCCTGTTCGGAGGCGGGCACTGAATCGTGCACGATGCCCGCACCGGCCTGCACATGCATCATGCCGTCTTTCACGAGCGCGGTGCGCAGCATGATGCAGGTATCCATCGCGCCATCGGCCCCGAAATAGCCGATCGTGCCGGCGTAGGTGCCGCGTTTGTCTTTCTCAAGCTCGTCGATGATTTCCATCGCACGGATTTTCGGAGCGCCGGAAGTCGTGCCTGCCGGAAAACCCGCAGCCAGCGCATCGATCACATCATATTTTGCATCGTCGAGCTGACCCTCGACGTGAGACACAATGTGCATCACCTGGCTGTAGCGCTCGATAAAGAACGAATCCGTGACCTCTACAGTGCCGATTTTCGCGACACGCCCGACATCGTTGCGCCCGAGATCGAGCAGCATCAGATGCTCGGCACGCTCTTTGGGGTCAGCGAGGAGTTCTTGCTCAAGAGCAAGATCTTCGGCCGGTGTCGCGCCGCGCTTACGTGTCCCTGCAAGAGGGCGGATCGAGACTTTCCCATCTACCACTTTCACGAGGATTTCCGGGCTCGAACAGACGATCTGGTACTCCTGGAAATCGAGATAGCAGAGATAGGGCGATGGGTTCACGCGGCGCAAAGCGCGGTAGAGCGAGAACGCATCGAGATCGAACGGGCAAGAGAAACGCTGGCTGAGAACCACCTGAAAAATGTCACCGGCGAGGATGTATTCCTTCGCCTTGGCGACCATCGCATGGAATTCATCCGGCGTCGTGTTCGAGCGCGCTTCCGGCATGCGGGCCGCCGCATCAGCTGGTTCACCAGCATGCATCAGCGGCGCATCAAGCGCTGCAACCACGCTGTCGAGACGTGCCAAAGCAGCCTCGTAAGCAGCTTTTGCGGGCATTCCCGATTTCGGAAAAACGGGTGTCACGACGACGAGTTCGTCTTTCACGTTGTCAAAGATCAGCACAAGCGTGGGGCGGATCATCAGGGCATCGGGCACACCGATGAGATCGGGCTTGGGCGGTGCGAGGCGCTCCATCTCACGCACCATGTCGTAGCCCATAAAGCCGAACACCCCGCTCGCCATCGGCGGCAGGTTTTCAAGGCCGGGAATGCGGCTTTCGGCGAGAATGGCGCGCAGGGCGGCAAGGGGCTCGCCGGGGAGGGCACTGAAATTGTCGCCATTGCGGGCGATCTCACTCGCACCATTGCGACAACGCCAGATGAGATCCGGCAGCAAGCCAATGATCGAATGGCGACCCTTGACCGCCCCGCCTTCCACGGATTCGAGCAGAAAGGAGGGTTGATCGCCAATCAGCGTCTTCAGCTTGAGGTAAGTCGAGACAGGGGTTTCTAGATCCGAAATCAGCCGCATGGCCACGCATTGCGGTTGCCCCGCGCGATAAAGACGCTCGAAGGCGTCAAAATCCGGTGTCGCCAGCATCAGTTTGTCTGCCCGAGCGCCTGATTGAGGATGGCTTGATTGATCGAAACGCCCGCCTCCTTGCGGATCGCACCGACATATTGCTTGAACATATCGTCGGCGAAGCCTTGGCTCAGCTGGCGCGCGAAATTCGTGCGCGCATCGGCGCTGGCATCATAAGGCAGCAGCGACGCGCCATTCGGCACGATCAGGAAGCGGCCGACACCGTCTGGTGCCACGGCGCTCACGGGTT
>JBOFZC010000061.1:0-4988 GCA_051654985.1 Rhabdaerophilum sp. | reverse complement strand
GTTTCCCGTTCACCGCCGGTTTCTTCTCAAAGGATGCGATCATCGAAGCGGCCTACGTCGCGCACACGCCCGGGCATGTCTATGCCTTCCTCTGCGTGATCATCGCAGCGGGCCTGACCTCATTCTATTCCTGGCGTCTCTTCTTCCTCACCTTCATGGGAGAAACCCGCGCGGACAAGCAGACTTTCGAACACGCGCATGAGAGCCCGTTGGTAATGTTGGTTCCGCTCGCGGTTCTCGCGGCGGGGGCCATTCTCGCGGGTTATCCGCTTGCGCATTCCTTCCTCTCGGATGCGACGGGCGCGTTCTGGAAGGGCTCGATCTTCACCGGGCCGGAGAACCACGTGCTCCATGACATGCATGATCCGGCAAAGATGCCGAAATGGGTGGTTTGGGCACCGTTCGTGATGATGACCGGTGGATTTGTCATGGCCTATCTCTTTTACCTGAGATGGCCGCAGATCCCGGGCCAGTTGGCCGAACGCCATCCCGCGATCTACAAATTCCTGCTCAACAAGTGGTATTTTGATGAGCTTTACGACCGGATCTTCGTGCGGCCCGCGCGCTGGCTCGGCACCTTCCTGTGGAAGAAGGGCGACGGAGCAACCATTGATGGCTTCGGGCCGGATGGTGTTTCGGCGCTGGCGCTTCGCGTCACGGGGCGCGTCGTGAAGCTCCAGACGGGTTACGTCTATCATTACGCGCTGGCGATGCTCCTGGGCGTTGCGGGCTTTGTCACCTGGTATCTCTTCGCCGGGGGGGCGCGTTGATGTTCGGCTTTGGCATTCTCTCGGGACTTCTGGTCCTTCCCCTTGTGGGCGCGGCCTTTGTCCTTCTCCAGAAGGACGATGCGGCGGGACAGCGCAACATGCGTTGGGGCGCGTTCTGGACGACGATCATCACCTTCCTCCTGAGCCTTGTGGCGCTCGCGCGCTTTGATGCTGCGAAAGCCGGCTTCCAGCTCATCGAGCGCAAAGCGTGGCTTGGGACCGAGATCACCTATCAGCTCGGCGTCGACGGCATTGCGATGCCGTTTGTGATTTTGACCACGTTCTTGATGCCGTTCTGTATCGTGGCGTCGTTCAATGCGATCAAGCATCGCCACAAAGAGTATTATGCGCTCTTCCTGCTGCTTGAGACGCTGATGATCGGCGTGTTCTGCGCGCTCGATCTGGTACTGTTCTACGCGTTCTTCGAGGCTGGCCTGATCCCGATGTTCCTGATCATCGGCATCTGGGGCGGGGCGCGACGGATCTATGCGAGCTTCAAGTTCTTCCTATACACGCTGCTCGGCTCCGTGCTGATGCTCCTTGCGATCATGGCCATGTATTGGGCGGCGGGCACGGCGGATATCATCAAGCTTCTCGCCTTCAAATTCCCGAGCGGGATGCAGTATTGGCTCTGGCTCGCCTTCTTCGCTTCCTTTGCGGTGAAGATGCCGATGTGGCCGGTCCATACCTGGCTGCCCGACGCACATGTGGAAGCACCCACAGCAGGCTCGGTGATCCTGGCGGCCATCTTGCTGAAAATGGGCGGCTATGGCTTCCTTCGATTCTCGATCCCGATGTTCCCCGAGGCGAGCCTCTATTTCGCGAACTTCGTGTTTGCGCTCTCGGTGATCGCGATCATCTACACCTCTCTGGTGGCGATGATGCAGGAGGACATCAAGAAGCTGATTGCCTATTCCTCCGTGGCGCATATGGGCTTCGTGACGATGGGCCTCTTCACGCTCAACGCACAAGGCGTGCAGGGCGCGGTGTTCCAGATGGTGAGCCACGGGTTGGTTTCTGGTGCGCTCTTCCTCTGCGTCGGCGTCGTCTACGACCGCATGCATACCCGTGAAATCAAGGCCTATGGCGGGCTCGTGAACCGCATGCCGCTTTATGCCCTCGTGTTCCTGCTGTTCACGATGGCGAATGTCGGTCTACCAGGCACGAGCGGTTTCGTGGGTGAGTTCCTGACACTTCTCGCCTCCTACAAGGCGAATACCTGGGTGGCGTTCTTTGCAACCACGGGTGTGATTTTGTCGGCGGCCTATGCGCTCTGGCTTTTCGCCCGCGTCGTCTACGGCAAGGTCGAAAAGCACGCGCTGGAGACGATCCCCGATCTCTCGCCGCGTGAGATTGCGCTTCTCGCGCCGCTCGCGCTGCTTGTGATTTATTTTGGTGTGCAGCCCAACGCCATTCTCTCGATGAGCCAGGCGAGCGTCGATGCACTTCTTGCCGCCGTTCAAGCGGGCCTGCCGGCGCAAAGCGCCGCTTTGCTGAAATAAGGACCGGGTGAAGTCATGAATGTTCCCGTTTCTCCCGTTCCCGCCTTCGGCCCGGCTTTGCCGGAAATCCTGCTTGCGGCCGTTGTTCTGGCTTTGGTGCTGATCGGTGCTTTCCGCGGCGATGGCTCCAAGAAGTTGATCGATGGCATCGCGATTGCTGCGCTTGTGGTCGCCGGTGCATTGCTGCTCGATCAGAGCCCGGGACGTGTCTCGACCTTCAACGATGCCTTCGTGGTCGACACTTTCGCCCGAGTGATGAAGGTTCTCACCATCATTGGCGCGATTTTCGCGATTGTGATGTCGCAGCGCTTCTTGGTGGAAGAGAAAATTGCGCGCTTCGAATACACCATCCTCATCCTGCTCTCGACCATTGGCATGATGATGATGTGCTCGGCCAATGAGCTGATTTCGCTCTATCTCGGCGTCGAATTGCAGTCGCTCGCCCTTTACGTGATTGCTGCGATGCACCGGGACAACGAAAAGAGCGCCGAAGCCGGCTTGAAATACTTCGTTCTCGGCGCGCTCTCCTCGGGCATGCTGCTTTACGGCATGAGCCTTGTTTATGGCTTCACAGGCTCGGTCACCTTCCCGGCCATCGCTAAGGCGGTGTCGGGGCAGGGTGGCGCGGGCGTCATGATTGGCCTTGTATTCATCATTGCGGGCCTCGCCTTCAAGATGAGTGTCGTGCCGTTCCACATGTGGACGCCGGATGTCTATGAGGGCGCACCCACCCCTGTCGCAGCGTTCTTTGCCACTGCGCCGAAAATGGCGGCCGTCGCGATGACCGTGCGTTTGCTCATCGACGGCTTTCTGCCGGTCATCAAGGACTGGCAGCCGATCATCGTCTTTGCCGCGATTGCATCGATGGGCCTCGGCGCGTTTGCCGCGATCGGCCAGAAGAATATCAAGCGCCTGATGGCCTATTCTTCGATCGGCAATATGGGATACGCGCTGGTTGGCTTGGCTGCTGGCTCAATTGCGGGCGTGGAAGGCATTGTCATCTTCATGGCGATCTATCTCGTGATGACCCTCGGTGTTTTCGCCGTCATCCTTGCGATGCAGACCGGCGGTGCGCGTGTTGAAAGCGTTTCCGATCTCGCGGGTGCTGCACGCACAAGCCCAGGTCTGGCTTTCGTGATGGCCGCTTTGCTGTTCTCGCTGATCGGCATCCCGCCGCTCGCGGGGTTCTTCGGCAAATTCTATGTGTTCGCGGCAGCGATTGAAGCGAAGCTTTTTGCGCTTGCGGTGATCGGCATTGTCGCGAGTGTGGTCTCGGCCTTCTATTATCTGCGGATCATCAAAGTGATGTATTTTGATGATCCCGCACCAGCGCTTCAGCCCGTAACGCTGGAACTCAAGACTGTGATGTGGCTCTCTGCCGCCTTCGTGATCGGCTTTGCGATCATCGCGGGTCTGCTGAAAGACATCGCCAACGCTGCGGCGAAATCGCTGTTTTGATCACGCTTGATCCACTTCTCGCGGCGCGCGGTTTCGCGCTCCGTCATCTGTCGGTCACGGGCTCTACGAACGTTGAAGCCAAATCGGCATTGCGTGAAGGGGCCGACCGTCTCTGGATTGTCTCCGACAGTCAGCAGGCGGGGAGGGGGCGTCACGAGCGCGACTGGGTCTCACCACCCGGCAATCTCTATGCTTCGATTGCACTTGCCGCGCCCGCGCCAACGGCAAACTTGCCGCTGATGGGGTTCGTCGCCGGCGTGGCTCTTACCGAGGCAATCCTCTCGCTTGCGCCGGATCTCGCGCCACGTCTTGCGCTGAAATGGCCCAATGATCTCCTGCTCGATGGTGCGAAGAGCGCAGGCATTCTGCTTGAAGGCGAAACAGCGCCGGATGGACGTGCCAGCCTCGTGATCGGCATGGGTGTCAATGTCGCCACATATCCGGAGGGGCTCGATCGTCCCGCGACCTGCCTGTCATCGGCCGCAAGCTGGCTCACACGCGACGCACTTTTTGCCGCCCTGCAGAAAACCTTTGCGGAAACTCTTGCAGTTTTTGATTTTGGGCGCGGATTTTCGGCCATTCGTACACGCTGGCTTGCCTTGAGCCTGCCTATGGGCCAAAGGCTCAGCGTGAAGTTGCCGGACGGCTTACGCGAGGGGACATTTGCTGGCCTTGACCCCGCAGGAGCATTGCGGTTGGAGACCGCGCGCGGCACCGAGATCATTCTCGCCGGCGATGTTTTTGTGCTCAAATGATTTTCGACCAGTTGGCTTCGCCGCTGGACTCTTGGGTTGAGGAAAACGCCGAGAATGAAGGAAGACACTCTGGTTTTCGCAGCCCTGGGAGGCCTCGGCGAAATCGGCATGAACATGGCGCTCTATGGCTTTGGTCCGCCGAAAAAACGGCAATGGATCATGGTCGATTGTGGTGTTTCCTTCGCGGGTCCGGATCTGCCGGGTGTTGACCTGATCATGCCGGATATCCGCTTCATCGAGGCCGAGAGGAAAAACCTTCTGGGCATTGTCATTACGCACGCACATGAGGATCATTTCGGCGCGATCGCCGATTTATGGCCACGCCTTGGCGCGCCGGTCTATATGTCGCCATTCGCTGCCAATTTGCTGGAAGCGCGGCGCTATTCGGAAGAAAATCGTCCTCACCCGCCGGTGCGTGTCATTCCCCAACGTGGCGAGTTCAAGCTTGGGCCGTTCAATATCGAAACCATTCCGGTTCAGCACTCAATTCCTGAAAGCATGGC
>JBOFZC010000060.1:0-7756 GCA_051654985.1 Rhabdaerophilum sp. | reverse complement strand
CCTGGAAAGAAGCGGGCGGCGTGCTGCTGAAGCCCGACGCCGTGCCCTCCGCTCCAGCAGGCCAAAGCACCTTGTGGGTCACGCGGACACGGCCGAAAATCGACCGCATCGCCTGCCCCTGGCTGATCCGGCGTTTTGTCGATCCCCAAGCGCGTTTCCTGTTCGTGGCACCGAGCGAGGTGCAGGGCGTGGCCGAACGTTTCGGCGCGACGCCGTTCGATATCGAGAACGTGTTCTGGTCGCATCGCGGGCCACTTTGCACTTTCGATGTGATGATCGAGGAATTCGGCCTCTCGCACCCCGCACTTGATCATCTCGCGCGCCTCGTGCGTGCAGCAGATACAGCAACGCTTGATCTTGAACCGGAAGCCGCGGGTTTGCTCGCGGTATCTCTCGGATTGTCACGGATGTTTCGCGATGATCTGGAACAGCTTGGCCATGGGCTCATGATATACGATGCGCTCTATCGCTGGTGTCGCGATGCCAGTGGCGAGACGCATAACTGGCCCAATCCGGGAGCGAAGGCATGAGCAGCGATGTCAGCACGGCTCCGCCTACGAATAGGCCCACGCTGTCCGAGTTGTTTCGCACATCCTTCCACATCGGCTGCGTCTCTTTTGGGGGCGCAGCCGGGCAGATTGCGATGATGCATCGCATGCTCGTGGATGAGAAAAAATGGATCTCCGAGCGCGAATTTCTCGCGGGGCTGAATTTCTGCACGCTGTTGCCGGGTCCCGAGGCACAGCAACTCGCGACCTATATCGGATGGCGGCTGCATGGATTGCGCGGTGGGGTGATTGCCGGTGGGCTCTTCGTGCTGCCCGGCGCTTTGCTGATCCTGCTCCTTGCGCAGGCCTATGCCCTCGGGGCGGGTATTCCAATGGTGCAGGGGCTTTTGCTCGGCATCAAGGCGGCGGTGATCGCGATTGTGCTCGAAGCTGTGCTGAAAATCGGCAAACGGGCGCTGAAATCCGGCGCTTTGAAACTCGTGGCCTTCGGTGCTTTCATCGCGATGATGGCCTTTGGTGTGCCATTCCCGGTGGTGATCATCGCAGCAGCGCTTGCGGGCCTCGTGATTGGATCTGATCCGCCGCCGGAGACGTCTGCCGCCTCATCGGCAGGTCTGACCATCCCGTGGAAGGCGGTTGGGATTTGTCTCGGTCTCTGGTGGTTGCCGGTCTTGATCGCGGCTTTGGCGCTTGGGTCGCAGCATTTGCTGGTGGAAGTCGGGCTTTTCTTCTCAAAACTCGCGGTCATCACCTTTGGTGGCGCTTATGCGCTTCTGGCTTACCTAACCGATCAAGCCGTGGCCCGCGGTTGGGTATCGGCGACGCAGATGCTCGATGCCCTTGGCTTTGCCGAGACGACTCCCGGCCCCACCATTCTCGTCAATCCGTTTGTGGCGTTTCTCGCGGGTTGGCAGCGCGAAAGTAGTACTATGATTGCCTGGCTTGCTGGGCTTATGGCGATCTGGACGACGTTTGCACCTTCGTTCCTCTGGATTTTTGCGGGCGGTCCTTTTCTTGACCGGATCAATGCCAACCGGCATCTCCGGGCGGCAATGGCCGGGATCAGCGCGGCGGTTGTGGGCGTGATTGCGACAGTGGGTGCGAAATTCGCGGTTTTGCTGCTGTTCCCGGCGGCAAAAATCCTGAATATGGGTCCTATCCAAATGCTCGCGCCCTCAGGCATGCCAGATTGGAAAGCGCTGGGGCTGACCTTTCTGGCGTTGACCTTGAGCTTTGTGATGCATTGGCCGATGTTGCGGATGCTCGGCGCTCTCGCAATTGCTGGGTTTGCACTGCATTTTGTCGTCTAAGCGCTACTGTTCTGCGCGAAGAGTTGCGCGAGCAAGCGTTTGCGATTACAGCGGGCGCAATCCAATCCCAGATCGAAAGTTGGCGCTGAATGGCGAAGGAAGAAGTGATCCAGTTCGAGGGGCTCGTATCCGAGCTTCTGCCCGATGCGCGTTTCCGCGTGAAACTCGATAGCGGGCATGAAATCATCGCCTATACCGCAGGCAAGATGAAGAAGAACCGGATCAAGACTCTCGCCGGCGATCGTGTGACGGTCGAGATGTCGCCTTACGATCTTGATCGTGGCCGGCTCGTGTTCCGCCACAAGGATGCGAATTCCGGATTCACGCCCGGTGGTCCGCCGCGTGGCAAGGGCCCACCGCCGAAGCGGCGCTAAGCTTTGAGCGATATTCAACCCGCCGGATGGAAATCCGGCGGGTTTTTCTTGGTCGTCGGCTCAGATCGCAATCACAGAGCGCGCCATCAGCACGACCAGAATCAGTGTTGCGAGTATTGCCCCCATATTCCCCGCGATGCGCAGAGGATGCGTCGGCGCGCCGGTCTTGAGACCGAAAGGATGCAGAACCCGACCGACCACCAACAAGGAACCCGAGACATGCAATGCCAGCGTTGAGGCTTGGTTGGCTTCGGCCAAGGCAAGAAGAATCAACACCATCGGCGTCCATTCGACGAAGTTCCCATGCCTACGGATGCGCTCGTGCAGGTCGACGTCGCCTCCATCTCCAATCGATTGACCAATTTTGGAGCGCCTCAACGTGACGTTCATAAACAACGCGAGCAGAATAATCGCCGTTAGCAGGGCATAGATGGTCGTGACAGGGAACGTCGTCATGGTGCTTCCTCTTTGGGGGGTGTTGGTTCGATCTCCGGCGCGGAGAGTTTGCGCATTGCGCCGATGATCTGATCGCGGATCAGACCTGCCAGAGCTGGGTCCGGCACAATGCGCATCAATGCAAGGCCGCCGATCAGCATCGAGAAAGCGGCCCAGGGGCTACCATCTTCTTCCTCGGAAAGCCCGGGTGCTCCCGAAAGTGCGCTGACTGTTGCTCTGGCCCCCGCCTGAAAGGCGGTGCGAACCGATAGGTCCTGGCGCGGTGTTTCGCTCATCAGAGCGGCGGCAGGGCACCCTGAACTGACATTGCTCACGCGTTGATCGCCCAAATAGTGCTTCGCGATCAGGCCGGCATCCTCTTGGTTTCGCGCCATATTGGCAAGAAAGCTGAAATTCGGTGGGCTATCGACAAAAGCGGCATCCATGGCCGCTGCGAGCATCGCGGTCTTGTCCGGGAAATGTGCGTAGAAGCCGCCATGGGTCAGGCTGACGGCCTTCATCACGGCTCCCACAGTGGCCTCATCGAAGCCGCGTTCGCGCATCAATCGCGACGCCGCATCGACAATCTCCTGCCGGGTGCGGTCGCGGTGTCCTTCGCGATAACGGACCAAGTCAGCCTCCTCTATTCTGCTCTTCGCCTCTTGACAGCGATAATATGATGCTCATCATATAAAAGAAATCATGTTCACGCAAGGGCTCGCTGATGTCTCCAGATCCTGTTGTTTCCATTTTGGTTTCCGCCATCGACTGGCTCATGCCCGTGACATTCGCAACCATTGGGTGGGTCCTTTGGCGAAGCCGGGTTGCGGGGCCTTCTGCGGTTCAGATCGCGATCCCGCTCGTTCTCGCTTTGGCTTGGGGGATGTTGTGGAGTTTCGTTCCTGCCTTCACGGTGCTGCGGCTCAAGCCTCCACCGGGAGGGCAAGCGGGTGCGATACTGGGTCTGCTGGCTTTTCTGATCGGGTTGCTTTTCTTGCCCATCGTCCGTCAGTTTTTCCGCACGGCAAAGCTGGATAGGCTGGTCCTGATCGGGCCTTGGCGCATCGTTTATGGCGGCTTGCTCTTGGCGATCGGGCTCAATGGCGGGCTACCGGAAGCGTTTTTCTGGTCGGTGGCTTTGGGCGATATCGCTGTCGGGCTCTGGGCTTGCGGAATCCTGCTGGCGGGGCGCGCAGTCTCTCAGGGGCATCTCGTGGCGTGGAATATCGTTGGCTTGGTCGACCTTGCTCACGCCCTCATCCTCGGTGCTTTGCATCTTCGAGGCTTTTTCATCGCCAATCCGGCCGTCCCGCCCCTCAATTTGCTGCCCCTTGCGGGTGTGCCGGTTTACCTCGTGCTGCATTTGCAGACGCTGTGGGGCTTGTGGGCGCAAAGGCGAGCCGGTTTGAACGCATAACCGGCTATCTCATGAGGTCGCTGCTCGGCCCCTGCGGAAAGGGTCTGCCACCCAAGCGGCGCGTGGGCCGAGGTCAACTTTCCGTGAGCCTCGCGGTCGTGACACGAGATTCTGCAAACACGCCACCTTGATCTCACAATTGCTTGCCATAAGTCTCACCCGGTGGATGGCTATCTCGTCGCCACCTTGGCCGAAAGCGATTCTCTTTGGCCGCAGACCCCGCAAATCCAGAGGTCAACATGATCCAATTCAACCTGAATGGACGCCCACAATCCTTGAGCGTCGAAGGCGATATGCCTCTCCTCTGGGCCATTCGCGATGTCGTCGGCCTGACCGGTACCAAGTTTGGATGCGGGATCGCTTTATGCGGGGCCTGCACAGTTTGGGTCGATGGCCAGCCCATCCGCTCCTGCCAGACCCAGCTTTCCGATATCGCCGGCCGGAATGTCACCACGATCGAAGGCGCGAATGGCCGCGTGACAGAGGCCGTGCAGAACGCCTGGACCGCACTCGATGTCCCCCAATGCGGGTATTGCCAATCCGGCCAGGTGATGGCTGCCATCGCCTTGCTCGAGAGCAACAAGAAGCCGAGCGACGCCGATATTGATGCCGCCATGAGCGGCAACATCTGTCGTTGTGCCACCTATCAGCGCATCCGCGCCGCGGTCCATCAGGCCGCGAAATCACTCGCCTAAAGGGAGCGCATCATGTTGAAAGAACTCATGAACAATGCGGTCCTTGAGGCTCCGGCCTCTCGCCGCCATTTCCTGATTGGTTCTGCGGCGATTGCAGGCGGGCTGATGATCGGCTTCCGCGCCGCCCCGGCTGGTGCTCAGGCGGCTGCAGCCATCAACCCGCTTCAGGGCTATATCGCGATCAGCCCCGACAATATCGTGACGATCTATGCTGCCCACATGGATATGGGCCAACGGATTTATAACGGGATTGCCACGCTGGTGAACGAAGAACTGCGCGCAGATTGGGCTCAGATCCGCATCGAAGGCGGGGCGGGCAATCCGCGTCTCTTCGGCAACATCATGTGGGGTGGCTCTATTCAGGGCACCGGTGGTTCCACCGGTATTGCCTCGTCTTTTGACCGTTACCGCCAGGCGGGCGCGGTAGCCCGCACGATGCTAGTCCGAGCGGCGGCAGAGGAGTGGAAAGTTCCGGTCGGCGAAATCACCGTCGAAAAAGGGATGCTCCGGCACGGCACGAAAACCCTCGCCATTGGTGCTGTCGCGGCCAAGGCTGCTGCGCTTCCCGTTCCGGCCAATGTGCCGCTGCGTGATCCGAAAGACTGGATCTATATCGGTAAGGATGAGGGTGTTGTCGGCCAGATTGACAGCCGCAGGAAATCGACGGGCCAGCAGGATTTCACGATTGACGTGAAGCTTCCGGGCCTTCTCACCGCCGTAATGATCCATCCGCCGCTCTTTGGAGCAACGGTGAGATCGTTTGATGCCAGCAAGGCGAAAACGATGCCGGGCGTGGTGGATGTCGTTCAGATCCCGCGCGGCATCGCGGTGGTTGCAGACAATATGTGGCGGGCGATGAAGGCGCGCGAGGCCGTCACTGTCGTGTGGGATGACAGCAAAGCCGAGAAGCGTTCCACCAAAGCGCTGATGACGGAATATCGCGAGATTGCGACCAAACAGGCGGGCAAGGCAGTCGCCACGAATGTCGGCAATACCGATCAGGCGCTCCGCAGCGCGGCCCGCGTGATTGAGGCGACGTTCGAATTCCCTTATCTCGCCCATGCCGCGCTGGAGCCGCATAACGCCGTCGCGCGCATCGAGAATGGTCGTGTCGAGGTCTGGGGTGGCCATCAGATGCCGGACATCTACCAGCGCATTGCTGCGGGTGTGGCCGGTGTTACCCCCGACAAAGTGACGATGCATGTCATGAAAACCGGTGGGGGCTTCGGCCGACGCGCGGTGGTCGATGGCGATATCATCGTCGAAGCCGTCGCGACCTCCCGCGCCATCGGCGGGCGTCCCGTACGCGTGCAGTGGGATCGCGAAAATGACACACGTGGCGGGCGCTACCGCCCGGCCTATGTGCATCACCTCAAGGCCGGACTCGACGCCCAGGGCAATGTCGTCGCCTGGTACAATCACATTGTCGGACAATCGATCATCGCCGGGACGCCTTTCGAAGGCGGCTATGTGCAAAACGGGGTTGACCTGACCTCGGTTGAGGGGGCCAACAAGCTGCCCTACGCCTTCCCCAACATGAAGGTTGATCTCACGACCACGAGCGTGGGTGTTCCGGTTCTGTGGTGGCGCGCCGTAGGGTCGACCCATACGGCCTATGCGGTGGAAGCCTTCATGGATGAGCTCGCAGAGGCTGCGGGCAAAGACCCGATCGCATTCCGCCTTGCCATGATGAAGGATAGCCCTCGTCATGCGGGTGTGCTGCGTTTGGCGGCCGAAAAAGCCGGTTGGGGCCAAGCTTTGCCAGCCGGGCGTTTCCGGGGCGTGGCTCTGGCCGAGAGCTTCAACACTTTTGTTGCTCAGATCGCCGAGGTCTCGATCACCAACGGCCAACCAAAAGTCCACCGCGTGATTTGTGCGGTGGATTGCGGCATCGTCGTCAATCCGGACAACGTCCGGGCTCAAATTGAGGGCTGTGTCGGGTTTGGTCTTGGTGCTGTGATGAAATCGCAGCTCACACTCGAAGATGGTCGCGTCGTTGAAGGCAATTTCGACACGTATGAAGTGTTGCGCTTCGACGAAATGCCGCAAGTTGAAGTGCATATGGTGGCTTCAACGGCCAAGCCGACGGGTGTGGGTGAGCCGGGCGTGCCCCCCATTGGCCCGGCTGTGGCCAATGCGCTCTATCAGGCGAACAAGAAGCGCTTGCGTGTTCTGCCCTTCAATCGGCCTGAAAATGCCTGAGGCTTCTCAATAGGAAAGTGATAGGCGGCGTATCAATTGCGCCGCCTTTTCTATTGCGCGGGAATTCAATCGAGACTGCTTGAGGCCGGTGGCTCAGAATCCAACGGGTTCTGTGTCCCGATGCGCAGGGGGGCCGTCACGACATTGCCTACGGCCCTTACCGTGCCTTGGGTAATAGCACCCGCCTCTTCGAGCAGGGATGTCTCGCCATGCAGGCGCTGCCCCGACGCGAGACGTGTGCCGATCAGCCGAACGACCGGAGGGCTGCTCGCGAATTTGCCGTGATTGAGCGAATCGCCGCTGGCCGTTGCCGTGAGATCGATCACCTCGACGCCGCTTTTCGCGAGGTTGGTCTTGTAGGGCTCTTGATCGGCATTCAATGAGCCAAGCCTGTCGCGACTGCCCCACAGGAATCTCGACGCATTGAGGGCTTTGTCATCGGCTGAGACAAACAAGGTGATTTGCGCCTTTCGCGGCACGCCCTGGATGGCCCGCCCTTGTGCCAACGCGACATCGACATCGACATCGGGAGCGGCGAGCATGATGTCGGTGATCTTTGGAAAAATCTGTTTTTCCCGAATCGCCATCTGCCGCAGCGTTTCCAGTGTCAGCCAACCGCCCATCGAATGCGCGAGGATCGACACCTGCGAAACGGCGGGGTCACGCGCGAGATCGCGTAAAACTGACTCAAGCCCGTCTCGTGAGATTGCAGCACTTTCTCGATCATAGGGGTAAGAAGCGAGCGAGCCCCAGGAGGGCCAACTGAAGAGCACCGGCGTGACATTGGCCCGGCTATCATGGACGATCTGCGCGA
>JBOFZC010000059.1:0-10480 GCA_051654985.1 Rhabdaerophilum sp. | reverse complement strand
CGATATTCGCCGTCGCGTCCTTCACGCCGACGATGTTTTTGAGCTCATAAAGCCGCGCCATCGTCTCGTTCGACATATCCACCACCGAGCGCGGCGGAATGTTGTAGATGAAAATCGGTATACCCACGGCGTCATTGACGGCCTTGAAGTGCTGATAAAGCCCTTCCTGCGTCGGGCGATTGTAATAAGGGGTCACGACCAGCACCGCATCCGCCCCGGCCTTCTCGGCATGGCGCGCGAGATCAATCGCTTCCGACGTGTTGTTCGAACCCGCACCAGCCATCACCGGCACTCGGCCCTTGGCCTCGGAGACGCACCATTCCACGACCCGCTTGTGCTCGTCGTGAGAGAGTGTCGGGCTTTCGCCCGTTGTGCCCACCGGCACGAGCCCGTTGGTGCCCTCGGCGATCTGCCAGGAGACATGCTCACGGAATTTCGCTTCATCGAGCGCGCCATTGGCAAATGGCGTCACGAGCGCCGTAAACGAGCCACGAAAACGAGAGGCATTGGCGGGGGTAGTCATCCGATGGGTCCGTATGAAAAAGCCGGGAATGCACGCCGGCAGCGGCAATGGTTTCATCGGAAAACGCTTGCCGCGTCAACCTCAGGCGATAGAAGCTCAGAGCAGAGAATGACATTCTAAGGCCAGACCGACGATGCCATACGCCCATAAGCCGCATGCCGAGATGCCAGGTTGGCAAAGCCGTTTCATCTCCGCGCCAGATGGATTGCAACTGCATTTGGCCGAGACAGGCAACCGACTTTCGCCGCGCATGCCCGTTCTTTGCCTCCCGGGATTGACCCGCAACGCGATGGATTTCGAGGCGATTGGCACCCGGGTTGCCCAGACGCAAGGTCGCCGGGTGATCGCGATGGATTATCGCGGACGCGGGCTCTCAAGCTACGATCCCGACTGGAAACGCTACGACCTCATGGTCGAGCTCGATGACCTCATGGGCGTGCTCACGGCCCTCGGAATCGAGCGCGCGATCTTTCTCGGCACCTCGCGCGGCGGGCTCCTCACCATGCTCACCGCCATTGCGCGGCCGCAAGCGATCCACGCTGCCATTCTCAACGATATCGGCGCGGTGATCGAGGCGCAGGGGCTCGCCCGCATCCGAGGTTATGTCGGCAAAATTCCGCAACCCCGTTCCTACGAGCAGGGTGTGATGACCCTGAAGCAGATTTTCGGCGCGCAGTTTCCGGAGGAGAGCGAGGCCAGCTGGCTCGCTTTCTCGAAACGGACATGGCGCGAGGACAAGGGCGCGATGGTGCCGCGCTACGACATCAACCTGATGCGCACGCTTGTGGATCTCGATCTCGAGAAAGCGCTGCCGGTGCTCTGGCCACAATTCGACGCCCTCAAACCCGTGCCGCTGATGGTCATCCGCGGCGAAAATTCGGATCTCTTTTCGCAATCCACCGCCGAGGCGATGGTGGAAAGGCATTCGGAAGGTGAATTCAAACAGCCCGCACGGCTGCATGTCGCGGCAAAGCAGGGACATGCGCCACTGCTCGAGGATGAACCGGCAACGCGGGCTATTCTTGATTTTCTTGAAGCCGCAGATCCGGCTTGATCAGACAAGAAAAAGCCCCGCTCGCACGGGGCTTTCATTGTCTTTAAATATATGAAGAGACTTACTTTTTGGCCGGGGGTTTTCCGACAGGCTTCTTGGGTGTGGGCAAAGTCGCCACATTCCCCTGCCCCTTGTCGCCAGCATCAGCTGAGGTCGCAACCAGACCTTTGGCGACGCGTTTCGAGAACTCGGTATCCTTGCCCTCAGCCAAAACCTTGGCTTGGGCAATCCATTCCTCGCGTTCGATCCGGCCCGGGAAGGCGAGATAAGCACCGACCCAGAGCGCCTCATCAGCGCTCCATGCCGCGACCTGATCAAAATGCCAGATGCCAAGCGCATGCAGCCTCCCCTCATTCTGCCGGCCGATGCCGCGAATGCGCTTGAGATCATCCGCCTTGCCGTCGCGTGGGCCGGCAAGACCTTTCGGCTTTGCGCCCTCTCCGGTCGTCGCAGCAACGGCCGCTACTGCGACGGGAGCTGCCGCAGCGACAGGAGCTGGGGCGGCAACCGCTTTCGGCGGGCATTCAAGTTTGCCAGCGATAATCTGCTCGGCGTCATATTTCCAGCGCCACCACCAGCTTGGGAAGCGACCTTCATAGCCAAGCTTGCGGAACAGCCAACGGCGTTGGCCAGGGCTCATCGAAGCGAGCTGTTCATGATGGTAGATGCCCAGACCATTCAGCTTCGATTCCATCGCATCATCAATACCATAGACGCAGGTGAGATTATCAGCCTTGCCATTGCGTGGGCCTGACAGCCCTGTAATGGCTTCTTCCGGCAGATCCTCTTCGGCAGTTTTCAACGGCGCGACTTTCATCGGCTCGACCGGAACCTCGCGCGCCGCGACAGCGACAGGCGCTGCTGCCGCAACAGCAACAGGAGCCGCGACGGCAGCCAGTTCACCCTCGCCCTGCCGCAGCTTGAAGAGATAGCCAAGGAAGCAGCCGATAAAATAGCTGATCGCAAGCAGGACCCCGAGATCAACCCAGAATCCGCCTCCGTCCTTGAACAGCCTGGTGACCGCAATCAGCGAGCCAAGCCCGAGCAGCATTCCCCAAGGGATAAGGCCGCGCCAGAAATTCTCGTCACGTCCCTTGAACGTGACCCAACCGACCACAACGCCAATCACCAAAGCGACGAGCAACCAGAGCCAGAATTGTGAGATAAGATACCACATCAGCCGGCCCCTTTACTGAACTTTGAACTCAATACGGCGATTTTGCGCACGGCCCTCAGCCGTATCGTTCGACGCCCTCGGTTGCGTCGGGCCGAAGCCCTTCGCCTGAACGCGTTCTCCAGCAATGCCGGAACGCGCGAGATAGTCGACCACCGCTTTCGCGCGGTTCTCGGAAAGCGCTAAATTGTTTTCCATGGAACCGACTGAATCCGTGTGGCCAGAAATCTCGACTTTTGCATCGGCACATCGACGAACGACCACAACAAGACGATCTATAAGACCGAAGCTTTCCTGTGCGATTGTTGAGGAGCCGGTGTCGAAATTGATCTGCGCACGCGAGAGCAAATCCTGGAACAGGATATTGCATTCGTTGGTCGCAGTAATCACGGGCGGCGGCGGTGCGGTATTCACTTCAACCGCGCTGCCAAATCCCTGCGGCACGCGCGCACGGAAGGAAGCAACGGCTTGATCGCGCGCAGTATCCAGAGGTGCCAAACCACGCAGCGCAATGCTCGCATCTGAAAGCGAAAGTGTTGCGCCCGGCAAGAGCCGTGAAAGATCCTGCAAGCCACCACGCACCGCATTGACGAAGCCCGCCGGCGCTCCAGGGCCAATCTGAAGCTGGTCAACCACGCGATCACCTTCGAAGAAGCGCCTTGCCTGATCGGCAATCTCGTTTTTGGTGCGAGCATCCGGCGCAAAACCCGTCAATGTGACTTCGCGGTCACCGCGCACTGCATTGAAGAGATAGGGCCGGATAGCCGGAGAGGTGATATCGCCCTGACCCATTCCCTTGGCAAGCGTCATGCCAGCCGGCAAGGAAGCCAACCGACGGCGCACATCATCAAAAGCTTCTCCTGAAGCCGCGCGCCCCGTGATCGACATCGCCTGATCGCTGAGAGACATCTGACCGGTCTGCAGACGACCGAGCTGGCCAAGACCATATTCGACATGGGCTGGAAACGCGGCCTCTGCTCCCTCGGCAATTTGCATTCTGTCTGTCACGGGTTTGCCGAGAGCTGTTGCCGCAGCAACGATGCTGCGCCGGGTGGCTTCATTCGGAACATGGCCGCTCAGAACCGTTGCAGCGTCGGACTTCTCCGCCGCGAACGTGTATGGTTTCACGATCGGAGCAAGAATATCGCCCTCGCCAAGCCCTTTGCCGAGCGTGATACCTTGCGGAAGGCTCGCGAGCTTCGCCCGGACATCCGTGAATTTCGGAATATCTGCCGCGCGTCCGGTGATCGAAAGTGCTGAGTCGGTCAGAGACATCTGGCCATTCGAAAGCTTCGAAAGCTCGCCAAGACCAAAACCCGCTCCTGCGAGATAAGTCGCCGGAGCACCACGGGCGAGTTTCAACTGGTCATCGATCTGCGCTGACGGGAAGGATTTCTTCGCGGCATCCAACACTTGCGCGCGCATGGCGGTGGAAGGAACGGAGCCGGCAAGCGTGAGTTTTGCACCCTCGAGCGTTGCATTAAGAGCATAGGGCTTTGCTTCGGGCAACACGGTCGTCTTGTCATTCACAATCCGGATTCCGGATACGCCGTCTGCTGCCGCAATCGCCCTGGCACGCAATTCGGGCTCCGGCGCTTCGCCGATCAGCACCGCGTCACGGCCCTCCATTGTCACCTTGGCCCAGGAAAAACCGGAAGCCGCGAGTTGCGCAGAGCCCTTCCCGGTCAAGTCCGCTTCAACCCCGCCTTGGCGCATCAAACCGGCAGCAAGCAAAAGGCCTGCGACAGGGATTAGACCAAGGAACCACTTCTTCGGTTGTGACATCACGCCTCCCAACTGCACGCGCAAGGAATATTTTCATCCCTGCAAAGTTCCCCTGGGCCGCAACACACACCGGGATTAACCATTCGTCAACTGTCTTGATGCCGTTTTGCCGGCGCAGCACGCAAGTATTTGCTAAATTTCGAGAAAACGACCCCGACCTGCAGCGATTTGAAACAAAAAAAGACCCGGAGCTTGCGCCCCGGGTCCAATTCCAAACCTCTTTTCAGAGATTAGAAGTCGCGCTGGAAGCGAACGCGGCCGGTCCAGTTGCTGCGGTCGGCGATATCGCCACCGGCAGCAGCCGTGATCGGAGCGCCAGCGCCGAAGCGACGGCCGCTCATGTGGAGGTAACCGACTTCAGCACCGATCAGGAAACCGGCGGTCGGGAGCCAGGCAGCCTGACCCCAAACAGAGTAAGTCGTCACGGTGTTCGACGGACCAAAGCGGTCGATCGAGCCGTACGTGCCGTAGAGGCCGAGGCGAACCGTCGGAGCCGCGAACACTTCGAGACCACCCGAGAGCGACCAAGCCTTCGTCAGGCGAAGCGAACCCGGGATCGGGCCAAGCCAGGTAGCGTCGGAGTTGGCAGTGGTCTGACCACCGATCGTCATCGTGCTGCCGAAACCAGCATAGCTCACGGCACCTTCAGCGTAGGTACCATTGAACCAGATGTTCGAGCCGCGCGAGATCATCGGAAGGTTGATCTTGGCAGCAGCGGTCAACGCATAGCCATACTTCGTCGAAGCAGGCGGGTTGACGCCGTCACGGATCTGGTGAACCGCACCGGCGAGCTTCGCGGAACCCCACGAGCCAGCGTAATCGAGCGAGGCAACCACGTCCGGCATAGCCTGGCCACCGTAGGTGGTGCCAGCGATACCGACCTGACGCTCACGGGCTGCGTCCAGAGCAACAGTGGCCGAGAAGCCGCCGCCGAACTGGAAGGTGTAGCCGAACGAGTTCACGTACGAGATATCCGAGAAACCGCCGAACGTGCCCGAACCGTTGAAGAGGTTCGCATAGCCATGTTCGAAGACCGGGGTGATACGACCAACGGTGAGGCCACCGAACTGGATGAAGGCGTATTCCATGACCGGAGCATAGGCACCGGCGTTGTCACGGCCGATGAAGCCGCGCACGTAGGTGCGGAGCAGGCCGTATTCGGTAGCGGTGCGGTGATCATAGCCGAAATAGCCACGAGCACGGAAGGTGTTCTTGTCCGCAGTGCGGGTCAGGTCGTTGTTGAAGATGTAGTCGGCGCGAACGCGGCCGATGATCTTCAAGCAAGACGTGGTGCCGGGAACAACGAAGAAGCCAGCGCCGTACTGCGGGCAGGTCTTCACATATTCAACAGCGGTCGGCTTCTTGACGCCGAGATCGGCAGCCGAAGCACCGGCAACAGCGACCAGACCAGCCGCCGAACCGAGAAGAAGGCTCTTAACGAGCTTCATGGTGATACCTCCAAAGGATTTCGAGACCACGGGAGTTCCGGAATTGGCTCGGTTGCCCGAATTTCTTCTGGTGTCCCTTATTCGTTGCTTTTCGTTTCCGGCCCCCCGGAAAAGAAAAGCGACAGCGACAAGAACCTCCCGTCGCAAGCCGCACCATACTCATGCATCCCCTCGGTTCAACCTTACATTCGCCTTCCACAGGCTCTCGGGGCGGCTTTTCAAATCCATGTTGCGATAAAGTCACGCAACGGAGAGGTGCCTCGGGTTGGAACGGTTCAAAACGAGTCAAAAATTAGGGATTTGGTAAGAATTTGCCGCCGCAAATCCCGCTCAACCGGCTCACGAATTGGAGTTGACCAGAAGGGCAGAGCCCGCAACTCAGTCTACTTTTGTCGACTTCTCAGCGCTTTCTGACTGTTTCTGCCGGAAAAAAGCGCGCATCGCGACCGGGATGCCGATGACATAAAGAAGTGTCAGAGCGCTCACCGTCTCAAAGGGGTGAGTCACGAGCAAAAACACCACAATTCCCGCCACAAGCAGCAATGGAATCACCCAATTGCGCGAAATGGGCGTGCGCAATCCCTTGCCCGAGAAGGTCGGCAACCAGCTCACAGCGAGGATGCCGGTTAGCACGGTCCAGATCATTACGAGCACCGATTCGCCCACGAAATGCGGCAGGCCAGCGAGATGCAGGTTGAGCGGCAGCAAGGCCATCATCGCGCCGGAAGGAGCCGGAACGCCCACGGCAAACGCCTTCTGCCACTCCGGTTTCGGCTCCGAATCGATCATCACATTGAAGCGTGCGAGGCGCAGGGCTTGCGCGAAAGCGAGCACGAGACCAGCAATCCAGCCCGCGGTCTTCAGGTCTTTGAGCACCCAAAAATAAAGCACGAGCGCAGGCGCGCAGCCAAAACTTACAAAATCAGCGAGCGAATCGAGCTCAGCACCAAAGCGCGAGGTGCCGCCGAGAGCGCGCGCGATCCGACCATCGAGGCCATCAAGAATCGCGGCAACCATGATCGAGATCGAGGCGAGGTCAAACCGACCCTCCATCGCGAGCTTCACCGATGTCAGTCCCGCCGCGAGCGCCAGAAGTGTGACGAGATTGGGGATCAACATGCGGATCGGCACGGGTCGGAAGCGCCTTTGCGGCGGCGTCGGTTCGGGCTCGTAAGGCGGAAAAATGGTTTCCATAACTCTTTTTACCGCCTCGCCTGCCGCCTTACGATTCTTTTCTTTGGGACGCCGCGCGACAAGCCGCGGGCTTTTGAGGCGGAAAAATGGTTTCCAAGACTCTGTCTATCGCCTCGCCTGCCGCCTTACGATTCTTTTCTTTGGGACGCCGCGCGACAAGCCGCGGGCTTTTGAGGCGGAAAAATGGTTTCCATAACTCTTTTTACCGCCTCGCCTGCCGCCTTGCGATTCTTTTCTCTTCGGCACCACGCGACATAGGTTTCGGCTTAATCCAGCCGGAAGCTGCGCTGCACCTCGCCCGATTTCATATCAACGAGCACTGTCTCGCCGCCAATGGCGGTCTGCCCTTCCGTCACCAGAGCCTGCGCACCGAGCGGCACATAAACATCGGTGCGCGAGCCGAACCGGATGAGCCCGAAGCGCGCGCCCGCTGTGATATCCTCGCCTTGTTTGACGAAACACAAGATGCGCCGTGCGATCAGCCCTGCGATCTGCACACAGCCGACAGCACCCGATGAACTTTCAATCACGAGGCTGTTGCGCTCGTTATCCTTCGAGGCCTTGTCGAGATCGGCATTGAGAAACAGGCCGGGCGTGTAAACAATCTTGCGGATTTTGCCCGAAACCGGCGCGCGGTTGATGTGCACATCAAACACCGAGAGGAAGATCGAGATCATCAACATGGGCTGATCGCCAAGCTCCAGTTCCGGCGGCGGAACGGCCTGTCCGACAAAGCTCACGCGGCCATCGGCGGGGGAAACCACGAGGCCCTCGCGCATCGGCGTATGGCGCTTGGGATCGCGGAAAAAATAGGCAACGAACAGCGGCAGCAGCCAAAACAGCCAGCCCACACTCGGCAGCAACCAATCCAACACCAGCGCGACGATCACCGCACCGGCGATGAAAATATAACCCTCGGGGTGAATGGGCACGATCTGCTTGCGGATGGACGCGACGATGGACATGCAAAATTCCTGAAAACGACCTGAGTTTCTTCCGCATCCCCTATCACGCCGCGCGCGGCCGGGGAAAGGGGCGCGGCGGAATTGCAGAAAACTCTCCCGGTTTCCATGATTTCGCATTCATAGAAATCATGCTACTTTCGTCGAGTTTCCAGGTGATGCTGCCGCAAAAGAGCCGCAAGTCACGTGGAAACTGGTGAGGTAGCCTAGAAGAATCCAGTCTGAACCGTGCTTTTGAACAGCGCAGCCGCAGGCGTTTTGTGGCACGCAAAGGGAGGACGTCATGGATCACTCGCTTGGCATTGCCTGCATTGGTTACGGCTCGCTGCGCATGCTGCGCGAGCAGTCTTTCGCCCTCGCACCGGCCCAAACGCCAGCACGACTCATTCTCGCCGAACCCGACCCTGTTGAATTCTGCATCGAGGCGATGGGCGCAGATCACCCCGAATGGGTGTCGCGGATCGATACTGCGACCCGCGCCTTTATTCACCGCCGCCTGCAACGTGAGGCCGAGCGCACAGCGCCCAGACTAATGCATTAGAGCAATCAAACCAGCGATTGCCTCAGGCTCGGCTCCTCGCCTTCCGCGGCACGCTTGAGCGTCTCGCGGGCGAGATCAACCTCGCGTTGGCGATTCCACATGCCGGCATAAAGCCCGCTCCCGGCAAGCAGCTCCTCATGCGTGCCGCTTTCGGCAATCACGCCCTTATCGAGCACAATGATGCGATCGGCGTTCACAACTGTCGAGAGACGATGCGCGATCACAAGGGTCGAGCGCCCGCGCGACACCCGCTCGAGAGCATCCTGAATTTCCTTCTCAGTATAGCTGTCGAGCGCGGACGTCGCTTCATCGAGCACGAGAATCGGCGGCCCCTTGAGAATGGTGCGGGCAATGGCTACGCGCTGCTTCTCGCCGCCCGAGAGCTTCAGCCCACGCTCGCCGACCTGGGCCTGATACCCTTCCGGCAATTGCTTGATGAACGGGTCGATTTGCGCGAGCCCGGCCGCTTTCTCGATTTCAGGTGTATCCGCCTCATGGCGGCCATAGCCGATATTGTAGGCGATCGTGTCGTTGAAGAGCACCGTATCTTGCGGCACGATACCGATCGAGGCACGCAAGCTCGCCTGCGTCACCTCACGGATATCCTGCCCGTCAATGGTGATTTTGCCCTCAATCACATCGTAAAAACGGAACAGCAGGCGCGAAAGCGTTGATTTTCCTGCGCCCGAGGGGCCGACAATCGCCACGGTCTGCCCTGGTGGGACTTCGAAGGATACGCCCTTCAGGATTTCGCGTTCGGGAACATAATGGAATTTCACATTCTCGAAGCGGATGCGGCCTTCGGGCACGCTGAGCGCCATGGCGTTGAGCTTGTCTTCCACTTCGGCATTCTTGTTGAGGATATCGAACAGCTTTTCGATATCGACGATCGCCTGTTTGATCTCGCGATAGACCATGCCCATGAAATTCAGCGGCTGGTAGAGCTGGATCATCAGCGCGTTGATCATCACGAAATGACCGACCGACTTATTCCCTGCGACCACATCTGCGGCGGACATCGCCATACAGAGCGTGAGCGCCAGGGTGAAGATGATGGCCTGGCCTGTGTTGAGAAAGGCGAGTGAGGTGTAGGTCTTGACCGAGGCCTTTTCATATTGCGCCAGCGACCGATCATAGCGGCTGCGCTCGCGCGCTTCAGCGCCGAAATATTTCACGGTTTCGAAATTCAAAAGCGAGTCCACGGCCTTCGCATTGGCATCGGTGTCGCTCTCGTTCATGCGGCGGCGGATCTCCATCCGCCATTGCGTGGCCTTCACCGTGAACCAGAGATAGATCACGATCATCACAAGGGTGGTGACGACATAACGCCAGTCGAACTCGATCGCGAACACCGCGATCACCAACGCGAATTCCACAATGGTCGGGATGAGCGTCATCAACGTCATCCGTGTCATCTCTTCAATGCCGTCACGGCCGCGCTCCAGCACGCGGGTCAGCCCTCCGGTCTTGCGCTCGAGATGGAAGCGCAACGAGAGGCGATGCATATGCGTGAAAGTACGAAGCGCGAGCTGGCGCACAGCGTTCATCGCGACTTTCGCGAACAACCCCTCACGCAGCTGCGTGAAAATCACCATGAAGATTCGCACGAGGCCATAGAGCGCGGTCGCGAGAAGCGGTGCCGCAATCAGCCAGCCGAGATTACCCATCTGGTCGATCTTGCCGCCCGAGGCCGCGACCAGCGCATCTGTCGCCCATTTATAGGTGTAGGGCATCAAAACGGTGAAGCCCTTGGCGACGATGATGAGCGCCAGCGACAGCGCGATTGTGCGTTGCAGATC
>JBOFZC010000058.1:0-6618 GCA_051654985.1 Rhabdaerophilum sp. | reverse complement strand
CTGAGGCTTTTCCCCCTTCTTCGTCAGCCATCTCGTCCCATTCCTCGAACAGGGAATCTTCGTCCTCGACACGCTCGGCAAAAAGCCCGGGCAGGCGTGGCGGCAGACCCTCGCGCGGCTGCAAGGCGGCGATGACATCGCGCGCATTGGCAATCAGCATCGCGCCCTCGCGAATGAGATCATTCGTTCCTTCGGCGCGCGGATCGAGCGGCGATCCCGGCACCGCGAACACCTCGCGGCCCTGCTCATTCGCCATCCGTGCCGTGATGAGCGAGCCTGAGCGGCGCGCCGCCTCAACCACGATCACGCCGAGTGAAAGGCCTGAAATCACCCGGTTGCGGCGCGGAAAATCGCGTCCACGTGGGGCCAAGCCGAAGGGACGTTCGGAAACGATCAGGCCATTTTCGCAGATTTGGTCCGCAAGATCAGCATGTTCTGGTGGATAGGGTCGATCAAGCCCACCCGCGAGAACGCCAATCGTTCCCGTGGCGAGGCTCGCGCGATGTGCCTCGGCATCAATGCCGCGCGCGAGGCCGGACACGATCACATAGCCAGCCGCAGCGAGATCGGCCGCCAGCGCCCCTGCGATCTTGCGCCCTAATGCTGAAGCATTCCGAGAGCCAACGATGCCAATCATCGGCTTATCTAGGCAGGCCGCATTGCCCCTGACAGCGAGAACCGGTGGCGGCGCATCGATTTCGCGCAACAGACGCGGATAATCCGCTTCGCCATAGCCAACCAGCTGCGCACCGATTGTTTCGGCGCGGCGAAACTCGGCTTCAATCTCGCTCTCAGACGGAAGGGTGACAGGGCGACCCCGTTTCGCTGAAAGCGCCGGCAGCGCCTCCAAAGCGGCGCGTGCCCCGCCAAAGCGATTGATCAACCCACGGAAAGTCATCGGGCCTACACCCTCGGTGCGGGCCAGCCTCAGCCAATCAAAACGCTGGCGATCGTCCAGACGGATCATCCCTCAGCCCTTCTGGCCGATTTTACCTTCTGTGCCCGCCAAAAGCCGCTGGATGTTTTCGCGATGCTTCCACCAGAGCAACGCTGTCATCAGCACGATCATGAGCATTCCGAGAGTCCAGCGCCCGGTCATCACGCCAGAACCGACTTCAAAAGCCGCGATTGCACCGGTGGCAGCCAGCGCCGAGAGCGACGAATAGCGCTTCCACCAGGCGACCAGGAGCCAGATCGCCCCGAAAGCGAGGACAATCTTCCAATTGAAGGCGAGAAGTACCCCGATATAGGTCGCGACACCCTTCCCACCCTGGAATTTCAGCCAGACCGGGAAAATATGCCCAAGAAACGCGCCGAACCCAGCCAGCACAGCGGCTTCATATCCCCACCGACTTGCGACCCAGACCGCGAAAAAACCTTTGAGAGCATCCATCAGCAGGGTCGCAGCGGCAAGGTCTTTCCGCCCCGTGCGCAGCACGTTCGTCGCGCCAATGCTCTTTGAACCGATAGAGCGGATATCCTGCGTGCCGCCGAGGCGTGTGAGGATCAGCCCGAACGGAATGGAACCGCAGAGATAGCCGAAGAGTAGGGCGAGCAGCGCCGTGCCTGTGATCATCATGTCGTCCCCAACTGCCAGCCCTACTGGCCTGCGCTCAACGATAGGAGTGGATGATCTTCCCTGCAACCATCGTCATTTTCACGCGGCCCGTGAGCTTGGCCTCATCGAACGGCGTGTTTTTGGAGAGCGAGCGCAGTTGCGGCGCGGCGACAAACCAGGGCTCATCCAGATCGAGGGCCGTGAGGTCAGCAGGTGCGCCCTTCGCAAGCGTGCCGACCTTGAGACCGAGCACCTGAGCAGGCCCCCAAGACATCGCCGCGATCAGCCTTGAAAGGCTGATCTGGCCCGCATGCACGAGCCGCAAGCCAGCGGAGAGCATCGTCTCAAGCCCGATGGCCCCCGGCGCGGCTTCGGCAAAGGGCAGACGCTTCTGCTCGACATCCTGCGGGTTATGATCAGAGACGATCACATCGATCAGACCCGTGGCAACAGCCTCGACGAGGGCCAGCCGCTCCTCCTCCGAGCGCAAGGGCGGCGAGAGCTTGAGGAAGGTGCGGTAGCCGCCGATATCGGTTTCGTTGAGCGTGAGATGATTGATCGAAACGCCCGCAGTCACCGGCAGGCCCTCCTGCTTCGCGCGGCGCAACACTTCAAGGCTCTCGCGGCACGAAATCAGCCCGGCGTGGTAGCGCCCGCCCGTGAGCTTCACGAGGCGGATATCACGCTCGAGCATGATGGTTTCCGCCGCATGCGGCACACCCGGCAGGCCGAGGCGGGTCGCGAATTCACCCTCGTTCATCACGCCTTCGCCGGCGAGATCGAGGTCTTCGACGTGATGGATGACGGGGATGCCGATCATCGCGGCATAGCTCAGCGCGCGACGCATCACCTGCGCATTGCGCACGGGCTTGTCGCCATCGGTGACGGCCACGGCACCTGCCGCTTTCAGGAGGCCGAACTCGGTCATCTCCTTGCCGGCTGTGCCCTTCGTGAGCGCTGCGGCGGGGTGAATGTTCACGAGGCCGATATCGCGCGCCCGGCGCAAGACGAAATCTACCACGGCCGGGTCGTCAATCACCGGCGAGGTATTGGGCTGCATCACAATCGTCGTGACACCGCCTGCCGCTGCAGCTTCGGAAGCCGAGCGAAAGGTTTCGCGATACTCCTCGCCAGGCTCGCCGATAAAGGCGCGGCAATCCACCAATCCCGGCACGAGAACTAGCCCACGGCAATCGCGGATGCCCGTCTCGGCGCTCATGGCCGAGGGCACGAGGCCCGGGCCGAGATCGCGAATGACGCCGCCCTCGACCAACACGCCGCCCACACAATCCAGTCCCGAGGCGGGATCGAGAATGCGCGCATCCGCGAGCAAAATGGGGCGCTTGTCAGCTAGGGGCATGGCGATCCGGTCACTTCTGACGTTTCGACTTCAGATGTCTGTCGATGATTTCATGCAGAACCAGCCATCCCACGATGATGGCCAAGACAATCCAGGGAAGGCTCGTCGAAAAATCCCCGCCCCAGAATGTGCCCGCCAGCACAAGACCACCGATCGCATAGCGCACCCAGCGATTTCCGAACAACAGTTCAAGGATGGAGCCCAAGAAATCACCCATTCGGCAACCGCCTTGCCAGCGCTTCCAGCACAGCCATGCGCACGGCGACGCCCATCTCCACCTGCTCGCGGATCAGGCTTTGCGCGCCATCCGCCACATCGGAGGCGATTTCGACGCCCCGGTTCATGGGGCCGGGATGCATGACGAGCGCGTCGGGCTTGGCATGCGCCAGTTTCTCGCGGTCGAGCCCGTAATAGTGGAAGTATTCCTGCATCGAGGGAACAAAAGCCCCGTTCATGCGCTCTCGCTGAAGGCGAAGCATCATCACGATATCCACGCCGGCCAAAGCCTTGCGCATATCGGTGAACACCTCGACGCCGTAACGCTCGATGCCCTTGGGCAGCAGCGTGATCGGGCCGCATACACGAACGCGAGCCCCGAGCGCTTGCAGGCAGATGATGTTCGAGCGCGCGACGCGGCTATGCGCGATATCGCCGCAAATCGCGACCGTCAGGCCTTCGATGCCGCCCTTGTTGCGCTTGATCGTGAGAGCATCAAGCAACGCTTGTGTGGGGTGCTCATGCGCGCCATCGCCAGCGTTGATCACCGAGCAATCGACCTTGCGCGCCAGAAGATGCACCGCACCCGCCGCGTGATGGCGCACAATGATGAGATCGGGACGCATCGCGTTCAGCGTCATCGCGGTGTCGATCAGTGTCTCGCCCTTTTTCACCGACGAATTCGAGACCGACATGTTCATCACATCGGCACCGAGCCGCTTGCCCGCGAGTTCGAAACTCGCCTGCGTGCGGGTGGAATTCTCGTAAAACAGGTTGATCATCGTCCGGCCACGCAGGGACGACTTCTTTTTCTCGATCTGCCGGTTGAGGGTGATTTCCTCTTCGGCAAGCGCGAGGACGCCCTCGATATCGGGGCGTGACAACCCCTCGATCCCGAGGAGATGGCGGTGGGGGAAAATGAATTCAGCGGGTTTCATGCTGAAGACGAGTTCCTAATCTGCTTCCCGCCCCTTGCCTAGGGAGAAAACGCGCTCCTCAACAGATGAAGCCCATTTGACAAAACGCTGCCGCCTCTCCATGTCTCGCCACCAATCCGGGTCAGGGGCTTCATGGAACACAAAGTCGTCGTCGTTGAATCGCCTGCAAAGGCCAAGACGATCAACAAATATCTGGGGCGCGGCTACGAGGTGATCGCCTCGTATGGCCATGTGCGCGACTTGCCGGCAAAAGACGGCTCGGTCGATCCGGATGCCGATTTTGCAATGATCTGGGAACTCGACGGGCGCGGATCGAAGCAGATTTCTGCCATCGCCGCCGCTGTGAAAGACGCTGACACCCTCATTCTCGCAACCGACCCGGATCGCGAGGGTGAAGCGATTTCCTGGCATATTCTCGAAGCTTTGAAAGCGCGGCGGGTTGTCAAAGGCAAGACGATCGAGCGTGTGACCTTCAACGCGATCACCAAGGATGCCGTTGCTGCGGCGATGGCGGCACCGCGTGAGATCGATCAAGCGCTTGTCGATGCGTATCTCGCGCGCCGTGCCCTCGATTATCTCGTGGGCTTCCAGCTCTCGCCCGTGCTTTGGCGCAAATTGCCGGGCGCGCGCTCGGCGGGCCGAGTGCAATCCGTGGCTTTGCGCCTCGTTTGCGATCGCGAAGAAGAGATCGAGCGGTTCGTGACTAAAGAATATTGGTCGCTCGTCGCGCAGCTTCTGACCGCGAAGGGCGAGGCTTTCGAGGCTCGCCTCGTCGGGGCCGATGGCAAGAAGGTCACGAAGCTCGATATCGGCAATGCCGATGAGGCCACTGCTTTCAAGGCGGCCCTGGATGCGGCGCGGTTCACGGTAGCCTCGGTCGAGGCGAAGCCGGCCCGGCGCAACCCCTACCCGCCTTTCACGACCTCGACGCTCCAGATGGAGGCCTCGCGCAAGCTTGGCCTTGCGCCGGCGATCACGATGCGAATCGCCCAGAAGCTTTATGAGGGTGTCGAGATCGGCGGCGAGACCACCGGTCTCATCACCTATATGCGAACCGACGGCATCGAAATGGCGCCCGAGGCCGTGAGTGCGGTGCGCGGCTTCATCGGGCGGGAATTCGCAGCGGGCTATCTGCCCGGCGCGCCGCGCGTGTATTCGACCAAGGCGAAGAACGCGCAGGAAGCGCATGAAGCCATCCGCCCCACGGATATTTTCCGCGTTCCCGCCGCGATGAAAGCCTATCTCTCCGGCGATGATTTCAAGCTCTATGAACTGATCTGGAAGCGCACGCTCGCGAGCCAGATGGAAAGTGCGCGTATGGAGCGCACCACAGTCGAGATTCTCGCCGAAGCGGGCGGGCGGAAGCTCGACTTGCGCGCCACGGGCCAGGTCGTTCTGTTCGATGGCTTCCTGGCGCTGTATCAGGAAACCGATGAAGACGCCGAGGACGAGGACGGCAAGCGCCTCCCCGCCATGAAAGCCGGCGAAGCCGCGTCGAAAAAATCGATCGCCGCGACCCAGCATTTCACCGAGCCACCGCCGCGCTTCACTGAGGCGACCCTGATCAAGCGTATGGAAGAGCTCGGCATCGGCCGTCCCTCGACCTATGCTGCGACGCTCGCCACTTTGCGGGACCGCGAATATGTCGCGGTCGACAAGAAGCGCCTTGTACCTGAGGACAAGGGCCGGATTGTCACGGCTTTCCTCGAGAGCTTCTTCGCGCGCTACGTGGAATTCGATTTCACGGCTGATCTTGAGAATGATCTCGATCGCATCTCGAATGCCGAGGTCGAATGGCGCGTGGTGCTCGCCGAGTTCTGGAAGCATTTCAAGGCCGCGATCGAAGGCGCGAAAGAGCGCCGTACCACGGAAGTGCTGGAAGGCCTCAACGAACATCTTGGCCCCGCGATTTTCAAAGACAAGGGCGACGGCTCGAACCCGCGGGCCTGCCCGAAATGCGCCTCGGGGCAGCTTTCGCTGAAGCTCGGCAAGCTCGGGCCCTTCATTGGCTGCTCGAATTACCCGGATTGCCGCTATACCCGCCCCTTCTCGGTGGCCGGTGGCGACGAAGGCTCGGCCGAAGGCACGGATGATAACGGCAATCGCGTGCTCGGCACCGACCCCGCGAGCGGGCTTGAGGTGACGGCGCGCGAGGGACGCTTCGGGCCCTTTATCCAGCTCGGCGATGGCGAAAAGCCGAAACGCGCTTCGCTCGCCAAGGGGATGAGCTTGAAAACGCTGACGTTGGAGGAAGCCCTCGCGCTGCTCTCGCTGCCGCGCGAAGTCGGCAAAGACCCAACCACGGGCGACCCCATTCTCGCCGGCATCGGCAAATACGGGCCCTATGTGCAGCGCGGAAAAACCTACGCCAATCTCGACGCCGCCGATGATGTCTTCACCGTGGGCATGAACCGGGCTGTCGATCTCATCGCGAACAAGGAAGCTGGCGGCGCGCGCCGCTTCGGGCGGGCCGGTGGCGCGCCCACAGGCAAGATTCTCGGTGCTCATCCCGATGGCGGCGATGTCACCCTGCTCGATGGCCGCTA
>JBOFZC010000057.1:0-21858 GCA_051654985.1 Rhabdaerophilum sp. | reverse complement strand
GAAGAGTTCTCGATCAGCCGCGAACGCGTGCGCCAGATCGAGGCGCGTGCCTTCGAGAAGGTTCAGGCAGCGGTGAAACGCAACATCGCGGAAATCGAGATGGTGCACTAAGCATCTGAGATCAAGCTGATATCGAGGCCCGGTGCATCGCTCCGGGCCTTTTTATTTCCAAGCTGCTAGCGCTTCGATGACGGCCTTGTCGCCGCTGGAACCCTTCTCGACGAGGAAGGCCCCGCGACGGCCATTGGCGAGGCGCACCTCGAAGACGAGCCAGCGCTGTGTGCGCAGCAATTCAAGATTGCGCTCAATCGCAGGATCGGCCTTTTCCAGTCCGATCAGGAAAACATTGTCCTGGATGGGCACGAGCACGCCGGCCATCGCTGTGCCCGTCTGGCTCTCGCGTTCGCGCCATTCGATCGCGCTCATCTCGCGCACAGCCAGTGCTGAGTCTTTCGTGTCAAAACTCACGAAGATGATATGCGAGGAATTGACCTGGGGATCGCGGTTGCGTGCAATCGAGAAATCGATGGTGAGACCCGCACCGGTATAGGTGATGACCGAGCGGATCGCCTTGTCGCCCGAGCGCGAGGCGGGGTCGGGCGCGAAGGACCAATTGGCCTGCCCCTCGAACTGGTTCGGGGCTCCACCGGGCACTTCCAGCACCATGAAAGCCCGGCTGACGATCGGGAGTGCGGTGGAGCTGTTCGGCGGCGCAACAGGGGGAGTTGTCGAAGCGTTGCGCGGCGGCTCGACGCGCGGCGGCTCCTGTCGCGGTGCCGGCGGAGGGGCAGGGCTATCGGGCGTGGCACCGAGCCGGCCTTCACGTTTGGCCTGTTCGGAAGGCTCGATGGCTGGCGCAACTTCAGCGACGGGTTGGCTGCCGCCTCGGTAAACCTTGGGATCCTCGCGCTTGAGATACGCGAAGGTGCCCATCCCGATCATGGCGAGCACGCCCGCAATCGCCAGGTAACCCAGCTTGCGGCGCCCCTTTTCGATATCTTGCCGCGTCTCGGCTTTCGGACGTTCGGGTTGGCGCGAGCGGGCGGGTTGAATGGCAATCGGAGGTTCTTCGACGGAGCGCTCCGGCTTTTCGCTGTCTGCAGCAGCCGGCTTTGCCGTCTCCTCCGGTTCGCTGGCGACAATCGGTGGAAGTTCGGCGAAATCCGCCTCGATCCGGCGGATCACATCCTCGAGCGCCAAAGTCTCCTTGAGGATATCGGCCTCGCCAAGAGGCGGTTCGACCCCGCGCAGCTGCCGCTCCAACGCCTCGCGCGCCCGGCGATAGATCGCCTGACGTTTCGCTGGATCCTGATCCGGCAGGGTCGCGATCGCGCGCGTGAGGAGCGGGTAATAATCGGCCATTGGCGAAGCGTATCAGCTTTCGAACGGGTGTTTCACGAGAATGGTATCATCGCGCTCGGGGCTTGTGGAAAGCAAGGCCACCGGCGCGCCGATCAACTCCTCAATGCGGCGCACATATTTGATTGCCTCCGCCGGGAGTTCCGCCCAGGAGCGCGCGCCGGCTGTGGTGCCGGGCCAACCGGGAATGGTTTCGTAGATCGGAACCAACCGCTTTTGGGCTGCCTCAGAGGCGGGAAGATAGTCCAGAATCTCGCCATCGAGCTGATAGCCGGTGCAGACCTTGATCTCATCAAAACCATCGAGAATATCGAGCTTGGTGAGCGCGATGCCGGTGATGCCCGAAGTTTTGACCGTCTGGCGCACGAGCACGGCATCGAACCAGCCGCAGCGGCGCGGACGACCGGTGACCGTGCCAAACTCATGACCACGTTCGCCAATGCGCTTGCCGGTGTCATCAAAGAGTTCCGACGGGAACGGGCCCTCACCCACGCGGGTGGTGTAGGCCTTGACGATCCCTAGCACGAACCCGACGGCAGAAGGGCCGAGGCCTGAGCCGGTCGCGGCTTGCCCCGCAACCGTGTTCGAGGAGGTGACGTAGGGATACGTGCCGTGATCGATATCGAGGAGGGCACCCTGAGCGCCTTCGAAGAGGATGCGTTTGCCTTCGCGCCGGGCATGATCGAGCGTATCCCAGACGCGATCCATGAACGGGAGGATTTGCGGCGCGATGCCGTTGAGCATGGCGATCACGGAATCCGGATCAATCTCCGCCAGGCCCAAACCGCGGCGCAAGGCATTGTGATGCGCGAGCAGCCGTTCGACCTTCGGTCCCAGGGCGTCAGGTTCTGCGAGATCACGCACGCGGATCGCGCGGCGGCCGACTTTATCTTCGTAAGCCGGGCCGATGCCGCGCTTGGTCGTTCCGATTTTCGTGCCGCTGTTTGAGGTTTCGCGGAACCCGTCGAGTTCGCGATGCAAGGGCAAGATGAGGGTGGCGTTGTCGGCAAGGCGGAGATTGTCGGGCGTGATCGCAACACCTTGCGCCCGCAATTTAGCGATTTCCTCGATCAGATGCGAGGGGTCGACCACCACACCATTGCCAATAACCGAGAGCTTGCCCTTACGCACGATGCCGGAGGGCAGCAGGCTCAGTTTGTAGACAACGCCGTCAATAACAAGCGTATGCCCGGCATTGTGTCCGCCCTGAAAGCGCACAACGATATCGGCCTGTTCCGAGAGCCAATCGACAATTTTGCCCTTGCCCTCGTCGCCCCATTGGGCGCCGACCACGACCACATTGGCCATGCTGACCTCAAATTCTCACGGGTCGGCAACGACGGACCCTTCTTTTTTCCGCCTTCGGATAGAGGAAGCGGGGCCCGGGGTAAAGCGATAAGGGTGGCTATCCCGCCGATTGCGGACACGGAAGCGATCGAACCCGCTTGGGTTCGCAAGGGCGACCGCCCGCCGGCCAATCAGGCCGCCCCGTTGGAGCCGCGAGCGCAAGCGAGCCGGCGCGAGACCGATCATGGCATGGGGCGCACAATCCGCCCCTGCGGCCAGCGCATGCGCCACGCTGTGGTGAAGCTTTTCGCCTCCTGGGGTGCCAGGGTGGCGTTCCAGGCAAAGACGCCGCGTTTGTCATCAAGGTTCTCGAGATCGGGTTTTGTCATGTCGGGCAGGCGCTCGATCGTGATCTGCTGATCCTCGCTGACAGGGAGACGGTCGACGATTTGCACCTTCACGGGGAAAGCGTGGAGGTTGCGGATATCGATGCGAAACCGGTTCTCTTCCGATCGGGTTGAGCTGAGAAGCCCGGGGTCCCGCGCTTCGCGCATCACGGGGATCCGCTTGATGTTCACCCGCTCATCGGCGCCGAAACCAAGCTTGAGCTGATCGCCCGGGGCAGTGTCATTCACGCGGTTGCGGCCAATGAAAGCGCCGTCACGCGACAACAGCACTTCGCCCGCAAGCAAGGGTGCATCTCCTGGGAGCGTGAAGGCGGCTTCGAGATAGGCAATCGTATCCAGTGCCGGGGTCGCCTTGTGCTGCAATTCCGGCGCGATGCTGGCGCTCGCGAGCCGGAAGCTGCGCTCCTCATTGCCCGAAGGCAGGGTGACAGGAGCAGAGAGCGTGAACTCGGCCTGGAAGGCGGTGGTATCAACCTGTGCCTGCTGTTCGGTGGCAGCAATCTCCTTGCTCAGGTCAGCGTCGTTGCGCTGCCGGCGCGTTTCAGCTTGCATCATCATCGCTTCCGGAACAGGGGCCGAAGCAGCTGCAGGAGAGCGCGGCATCGGGGCGGGAACAGGCTGTTCAAAAAAGCCGAACCTCTGGGTGTTCAGCACCGGCGCCGCCGTGCCGCGCTGCACGCGCAAGGTGGAGAGCGTGATGCGCGCATCGCGCCAATCCTCGCCTGTGCGCTGACGCAGCAGGGCGCGGCGAGTGAGTTCCAGTCCGGGCTTCGCGCTGCGCGTGTCGAGCCTCGCATCATAGACAGGTCGCCAGCTCGCCCCATGCACTCTGTAAGAGACCATCAGCGTCGCTTTGCCCGCTTCCGTGGCCTCGATGGCGATGGAAGCCAGGCGCTTGGGTTGCGGCGCGCTGGGTTTGCCGATCGCAGCTTCAAGGACGGCGATATCCTCTTCGAGCTTCGTCTGTTCGATGCGTAACCCGCGCAATTCGTCGTTCGTCGCCTGCAATCCCTTGCCGACAGCATCCACCGCCCTGAGCCAGCTCTCGAGATCAAGCGGTTTGCCATCGGTTGGCGCTGGGTCGCGCTGGGCGAGGCGGTTGATCATCGCTTTCCGGCCCTCACTCGCCTCGATCCGGTCAGAGAGGCGGTCACGCGCTTCAAGGGCAGTTTTGAGTCTAGCGGCAAGCGCTGCATCTGGCTGTGTATCACCCGCGCCCAGCTTGATATCAATGCCACCGATCACCAGCCGGCTCGATCCGGAGGCCTCAACACGCAGAGAAGCGGGATCGGCCGTCAAAGGCAGATCCGCGAGCACGATGTCATGAGTACCCGCCGGGAATTCAACGCTGACCTGCCGCACAATGAGCGCGGCATCAGGATAAAGCACGACCTGATCAATCCGCGAGGGCGCGTGGATCGTGGCGGCTTGAGCCGAGCCAAGAGTAGCGAGAAGGGTGGAGGCGAGCAGTGTTGAGCGCAGGGTCATGATCTGTCCTTAGGACACCAAAGATGCCGCGTCCGTGCGGCATGACACAATCTGATGGCATCAAGCGCGGCGAAGCTGTGGCAGGAAACCGGCGCTTTCACGCCGCGCGACGCGAAGACGCTTCAGCCTTGCAGCGCGCGACGAAATTCGAAATTTCTGTGGCTCGTAAGGCGGGGTCGACGACATCATCATTGAGCCCAAGACGCCAGCATATATCGCTGCGAGCGGGGTCCGCATCGAGGGCAACGAGATCAGCGGCATAGGCCGCGCTCTGGCTTTCATTGGAAAAGAAGCCCTCGCGGACGAGATCGCCGGCGCGCATCTCGAGAATATAGGCCAGCACGGCGTGTACATATTCCGGATGATATTGCACGCCCCAGAACGTGCCGCCCTCATGGCGGATCTCGGCTGCCTGCACGCGGCTCACGGCGTTCGAGGCCAGAAGTGTTGAATCGGGCGGCAGCACCGAGACTTCATCAAGATGCGAGCACGGCGCATCAAACATCGCTGGACGGCCGGCGAGCAGGGCATGGCGGGCACCCTCGGCATTCGGCGCGATGCGGCGCGCGAAGCCGAATTCGCGTCCCCGCGGGTTTTTATGCACTTCGCCACCCGCCGCAACCGCGGCAACCTGCAAGCCCCAGCAGGAGCCGAAAAACGGTACGCGTGCCTTGAACACTTCCCGCGCGAGTTCAACCTGGCGCATCGATTCCGGCTCGCGCTTCCACAAATGGAGCGGCGAACCGGTGATCACGACACCATCATAGCTGGAGAGCTCCGCGCCTGTCGGCAACGCGCCATCCGGGTCAGCCGGGCAGGTGATGTCGTAGTGGCCGCCACCGGCGATGCGCAGGAGAACCTCGCCATAATGCTCGGCGGGGCTCCGTCCCATCGCAGCACGATAGCGATCGCGCGCGGCGGCCGGGCTGCCTTCGATGACCAGAAAACGCAGGGCTGGCATGGGGAATTTTCGACTTTCACGCAGGAGGAGAAACCGTTACCCCTCAAATGTTGCTGCTTTGTCAGCCCTTCGCAATCCCGATTGATGCCTATGCCCAGTGCTTTTCGCGCGCTCTACGCCAATGCCTATCTGATGCTGGCTCTGACCATGCTGTTCTGGGGAGCGCATGCGGTCGTCGCGCGCTTCTCGGTCGGTGAAATCTCGCCGATGGTCCTCACGGCAGGCCGCTGGCTGGGTGTGGCCATTCTGCTCGCGGTCTTCTACCGCAAAGAGACGCAAGAGGGCATCGTGGCGCTGAAAGCCAATCCGCGATTCATGCTGCTCATGGGCTCGCTCGGATACACGGTGTTCAACGTGCTGATGTATCTCTCGGCGCAATCGACCACGGCGGTGAACATGTCGCTGCTGCAAGGCGCGATTCCGATTTGCGTGCTGCTCGGCGCGTTTCTCGTTTACGGAACGCCGGTGCGTGCCTTGCAAATGGTTGGCGTCGCAGTGACGATTTTGGGGGTGGTGCTTGTCGCGACCAACGGCCATCCCGAGAGATTGCGCGATCTGAAATTCAACATCGGCGATGTTCTCATGATCATCGCTTGCGCCTTTTATGCCGGCTACACCGTGAAGTTGAAAGAGCGGCCGGCGATACCGGGCGTGGTGTTCTTCGCAGCCCTCGCCCTGGTGGCCGGGGTGGTGTCGGTGCCGTTTCTTGTGGTGGAAATTGCGCTCGGTCGAGCGCAGATGCCGACGTTCAACGGCTGGCTGGTGCTCGCCTTTGTGGCGGTGTTTCCAAGCTTCCTGTCGCAGATTTTCTTCATGCGCGCAGTGGAGCTGATCGGACCGGGGCGCGCGGGGATATTCGCCAATCTCGTGCCGGTGATTGGCGCGGGTCTCGCCGTGATTTTTCTCGGCGAGCCCTTCGGCTGGCATCACGCAGCTGCACTCGTGATGGTGCTTGGCGGGATCGCGATCGCGGAAGCGGGGAAGCGATAAAAAAGGCGGCCCCGAGGCCGCCTTGAAGGTTCGTGAGGCTCGCTGAAATCAGAATTCCAGCCGACGCGCGCGCTTCACATGCGGGATCGCGTTGATGGATTTGAGCACATCATCCGGAATCACATCATCCACGGCGACGAAGCAGATAGCATCTGCGCCTGGGGCGTTGCGCCCGAGGTTGAAGGTCGCGATGTTGATGCCCTTCTCGCCGAGCAGCGAGCCGAAGCGACCAATAAAGCCGGGTTTGTCGTCGTTGCGCACATAGAGCATGTGACGGGCGAATTCGGCATCCATCTTGATGTCGCGGATCTCGACAATGCGCGGCACGCTGTCGGAAAGCACCGTGCCAGCGGCATGACGGGTCATGTCCTCGGCCTCGACATAGATCTTGATGCGGCTCTCGAGGTTCTCCGGCGCGTCGCGGGTGATGGCTTCCACCGCAATACCCTTGTCCTTCGCAATCGCCTGCGCGTTGACCATGTTGATCTCCGGCATGAGGGGGCGCAGCACGCCCGCCACCGCAGCTGCTGTGATCGGGCGAATGTTGAGGCTACCCACCTTGCCCTCATAGGCGATGCGGATGCCCTTGATATGCGCCTCGGTCAGCTGACCAAGGAAAGCACCGAGCTTTTCGCCTAGAGCCACGAAGGGCTTCAATTTCGGGGCATCTTCCGCCGAGATCGAGGGGAAGTTCACGGCATTGGTGATGGCGCCGGTGAGGAGATAATCCGACATCTGCTCAGCCACCTGCAGAGCGACATTCTCCTGCGCTTCCGAGGTGGAAGCACCGAGATGCGGCGTGCAGATCACGTTCTCAAGCCCGAAAAGCGGGTTGGTTTCGGCGGGTTCGACCGAGAACACGTCGAAAGCGGCCCCCGCGACTTGGCCCGATTTGATCGCATCGGCAAGCGCTTCTTCATCGACAAGGCCGCCACGCGCGCAATTGATGATCCGCACGCCTTTCTTCGTTTTCGCGAGTGCTTCGCGCGAGAGCAGATTTTTGGTCTGCTCGGTCATCGGCACATGGAGCGTGATGAAATCGGCGCGGGCAAGAAGTGCATCGAGTTCCACCTTCTCAACCCCCATCGCGACGGCGCGCTCAGGCGTGAGATAGGGATCAAACGAAATGACCTTCATGCCCACACCGATGGCCTTGCGCGCCACGATCGAGCCGATATTGCCAGCACCAATGAGGCCGAGAGTTTTGGCCTCCAGCTCCACGCCCATGAAGCGGTTCTTTTCCCACTTGCCGGCCTGGGTCGAGACATCGGCCGCCGGGAGCTGGCGAGCGAGGGCGAACATCAGCGCGATCGCGTGCTCGGCGGTGGTGATGGAATTGCCAAAAGGCGTGTTCATCACGATGATGCCCTTGGCCGTTGCAGCCGGGATATCGACATTGTCGACGCCGATGCCGGCGCGGCCGATCACCTTGAGGCGCGGGGCGCTATCCAGCAATTTCGCCGTGGCCTTGGAGGCGGAGCGGATCGCGAGGCCATCGTAATCTCCGATCATGGCGGCGAGTTTGTCCTTGTCCTTGCCGAGGCTCGGATCGAAGGTCACGTCAATGCCGCGATCCTTGAAGATCTGCACGGCTGCAGGTGAGAGGGCGTCAGAAATCAGAACGCGGGGTTTGGTCATGGCTTTGTCCTCGGGCTTTGGGGCCGGGCTGAGGCCCAGCGATCCCCATCTCGAGGCTCCGGGCAAATGAAAATGGAAAGTCGTGGATGCCCGGGCCGAGCCCGGACATGACGGCAGCGGCCTTAGCCGAGCTTCGCGCGCTCTTTGGCGAAGGCGTATTCAATCCACGGCACAAGGGCCTTGAGATCCCGCGCCTGCACGGTCGCGCCACACCAGATGCGAAGGCCAGGAGGCGCATCGCGGTAGTGGCCGAGATCGAGGCCCGCGCCTTCTTTTTCCAGCGTCGAGACGATGCCCTTGGCGAAAGCCGCCTGCTGATCCGCCGGGAGAGCCGTCACCTTCGGATCGGTGAATTTGAGGCACACGGAGGTGTTCGAGCGGGTCTTCGGCTTGGTGGCCAGGAAGTCGATCCAGGGCGTATTCTTGACGAAAGTGGCGATCACGCGCGCATTCGCGTTAGCGCGTTTCATCAGGCCATCGAGGCCGCCGACCTTTTTCGACCATTGCAAGGCATCGATGTAATCTTCGACGCAGAGCATCGAGGGCGTGTTGATGGTCTCGCCTTCGAAAATACCTTCGATGAGCTTGCCACCCTTGGTGAGGCGGAAGATTTTCGGCAGCGGCCAGGCCGGCTTGTAGCTCTCGAGGCGCTGAACGGCGCGCGGGCTCAGAATGAGCATGCCATGAGCGGCTTCACCGCCGAGCACTTTCTGCCAGGAGAAGGTGGTGACATCGAGTTTCGCCCAATCGAGATCCTGCGCGAAAGCGGCAGATGTGGCATCGCAGATGGTGATGCCTTCACGGTCAGCGGCGATCCAATCGGCATCCGGCACGCGCACGCCCGAGGTCGTGCCGTTCCAGGTGAAAACGATGTCGCGGTTTTTGGTGTCGATCTTTTTCAGGTTCGGCAATTCGCCATAACCCGCGGTGACGACTTCAGCGTCGCTGAGCTTGAGCTGCTTGACCGCATCCGTCACCCAGCCTTCGCCGAAGGATTCCCAGGCGAGCAATGTAACGGGCCGCGCACCGAGCATCGACCACATCGCCATTTCCACCGCGCCGGTATCGGAAGCGGGGACGATGCCGATTTTATAGTCAGCGGGGACGTTCAGCACCTCACGGGTGAGATCAATCGCGAGCTTGAGCTTCGCCTTGCCAATTTTCGCACGGTGCGAACGGCTAAGCGGGGCGTCACCAAGGGCTTTGAGGGACCAGCCCGGCCTTTTGGCACAGGGACCGGAAGAGAAATTCACAACGCGCGGGCGCGCGGCAGGGGCATTCGTCGTCATCGCAATGTCTCCATCCTTGCAGATGGGTGTCTTCCGTTGGGGGAAGATGACCCGGGACGGCCAATACGCCTGTTCCGGTGAAAAAGCAATGAACGGGATGAAAAGAGAAGAATTTTCTTTGCCCAGAAGGCTGGCTTGTCACCAGACATAAAAAAGGCGCGAGGTTTCCCCCGCGCCTGATGGATGAAGCCGGAAGGCTTGATCAGTATTTGCGCATCAGCGGGCCGGGGGCATAGGCCACCGGAGCATCGGCGAAGACATAGCGCAGACCGAACTTGATATCGTGGCTGTGCAGGCCGGAGATCTTTACACGATACGGGCAGCTGCCGGGCGTGGGGCAGGTGACGTTGCCGCTGTATTGATCGCCAAGATGCAGGTAGCGATAGGCCACCTCCGCCTTCAGGTTCGATGTGAGATCGTAGCCAAGACCGGCATGGATCGCCCAGGCCATCTGGGTGCGTGAGCGGTTCTGACCCGAGACCGAACCACCGCTCGACACGTTGATGTCTTTCGTGTTGGTCATCGAGAGCGACGAGAAACCAATACCTGCGCCGATGAACGGCGTGATGCGGTGCCAGGTTCCGAGATCAACATAGGCGTTGGCAAGGCCAACAAAGCCGCCGATCTTGCCGGAAATGTAGTTGCCGCCGCTCGGGCCGACATAGCTCGGTGTCACGTGCGGGCCGAACGTGTCCGAATGGCTGTGCTTCGATGGCATCCGGTATTCAACGGTCGCATCAGCGCGCAGGAAGGAGTTGAACTGATAACCAGCACCAACTCCGACAAACCCAGTGCCTTCCATCGAGCTGTCGATGGTGCGCAGGCCAATCAGCGAGGGGCGCGTGTCAATCTTGTCGTGGCCGTAGATACCCGCACCGATATCCCCGCGCAGATAGAAGCCGCTGCTGACATCCAGCGGAGCCGGGGCATGCAGCATCGGAGGCGGCGGGGGCGGTGGGTGGCCGATCATATCGGCTGCGAATGCACTGCCCGCCGAAAGCGTGGCGACGATTCCAGCCAGGCGAAGCGTTTTAATGCGCAGCATGGACGATCCCTTCTCGATCTCAGTTGACCCCTGATGCGCGAATGCATGTCGGGTCGTTGAATCAGACGAGAACACCTTGCCGGAAACTGCTTAAGGCTCGGTTAAGGCTAACAATTAGGGATAACAAATCGGAAAGAGCGCTGGGAACACTCTGGGCGGAATCGTTAAACTGGAAACACGCGCTGTTCTTCAGGCCGCTTTCGCGATGACCTCGCAGACATCATCCACAACGCGCTCGACGAGTTCACGATCATCCCCTTCCGCCATCACTCGGATCACGGGTTCGGTGCCAGAGGGGCGGATGATCAGACGGCCGGCCTTGCCAAGCGAGGCCCGGAGTTTCTCGATCGCGGCATTCACGTTCTCGTCTTTGAGCGGTTGTGTGCCCTTGGTTTGAACGTTTTTTAGAATCTGCGGCAGCGGCTCAAAACGATGGCAGACCTCGCTCACGGTCTTGTTTTCCTTCTTGACCACCGCAAGCACCTGCAAGGCGGCGATCAGCCCGTCGCCCGTGGTGGAGTAATCCGAGAGGATGATATGGCCGGATTGCTCGCCACCGAGATTGTATCCGTGCTCACGCATGTGCTCCAGCACATAGCGGTCGCCGACGCCAGTGCGGATCAACTCGATGCCGAGCCCGGCGAGATGCCGCTCAAGCCCGAGATTCGACATGATGGTCGCAACAACGCCAGGCTTCGAAAGGCGGCCATCCTGCTGCCAGCTCTCGGCGATCACGGCCATAAGCTGATCCCCATCGACGATCTGGCCCTTCTCGTCCACGATCAGCACACGGTCGGCGTCGCCATCGAGCGCGATGCCGATATCGGCGCGCATTTCTCGCACTTTCTTCTGGAGTTCGGAAGGGTGCGTCGAGCCGACATCGCGGTTGATGTTGAAACCATCAGGTTCAACCCCGATCTTGATGACCTCAGCGCCAAGTTCCCAGAGCGCATCTGGTGCAACCTTGTAGCCCGCGCCATTCGCGCAATCGATCACGACGCGCATGCCATCGAGCTCGAGATTGCGAGGCAAAGTGCGTTTGGCAAATTCGATATAGCGCGCCTGCGCATCATCAATACGCCGTGCCCGGCCGATCGCTTTCGGGCCGGCGAGCTTTGAGGAAAGATCGGCGTCCAGCAGTTTCTCAATCGCGTGTTCGACATCATCGGAAAGTTTGTAGCCGTCAGGGCCGAAGAGCTTGATGCCGTTATCCTCGTAGGCGTTGTGCGAGGCCGAGATCATCACGCCAATATCGCAGCGCATGGAGCGCGTGAGCATCGCCATGCCTGGCGTGGGAATGGGTCCCGTGAGCATCACATCCATGCCGATGGAGGTGAAACCGGCGACCAGCGCATATTCGATCATGTAACCCGAGAGGCGCGTATCCTTGCCGATCAGCACCCTGTGGCGATGCTCGCCGCGCTTGAAGACGAGGCCAGCAGCTTGGCCGACCTTCATCGCGAGTTCGGGCGTGATCTTGCCGTTTGCCCGGCCTCTGATGCCATCAGTCCCGAAATATTTGCGCGCCATGCCCCATCCTCCGGACAATCAAGGCCGAAAGGCGTGCACCAAGATCGGGCGCGATTCAAGCCCGTGCCTGCAACAAGCCTAACGAGGGCTGTGCGCCCTCGCCGCTGACGTCTTAGCCCTGCGGAGCCGGCTCCATGCCACCATCGGGAGAAGGCGGCTTTTGTTTGCCTGTCGAGGGCACAGCGGAGCCGCGCGGGGCCGAGGGCTGATCCGGGTCTTCGCGTGTCGGCCGTTTGCCGTTCATCAGATCGCGCAGTTCGTCGCCGGTGAGCGTCTCGAATTCGAGCAGGGCCAGAGCGATCGCTTCGAAATCCGCCTTGTTGTCGGCAAGGATCTTGCGTGCGGATGTCTCGCCATCTTCGATCAGCTTGCGGACTTCCTGATCGATGAGCTTCGCGGTTTCATCGGACATATTGGTGGTCTGCGCCACCGAATGGCCGAGGAAGACTTCCTGCTGGTTTGATGCATAGCGCACACGGCCGAGCTTTTCCGACATGCCCCATTCCATCACCATCGAGCGGGCGAGAGATGTCGCCATCTGGATGTCACCGGTGGCGCCATTGGTCACTTTTTCCGGACCGAAGGTAACAATTTCTGCCTCGCGACCACCAAACAGCATGGTGAGTCGCGCGACGGCCTTCTCCTGCGAGAAGGAATAGCGGTCGCCTTCCGGCAACGTCATGACCATGCCAAGCGCACGGCCGCGCGGGATGATCGTCGCTTTGTGGATAGGGTCGATGCCCGCGAGTTTCAGCGCAATGATCGCATGCCCCGCCTCGTGGTAGGCGGTCAGCTTCTTCTCGTCCTCGGACATCGCCATGGACTTGCGTTCGGCACCCATCATGACCTTGTCTTTTGCGTCCTCGAATTCCTTCATGGTCACGAGCCTGCGGTTGCGGCGCGCGGCCATCAATGCGGCTTCGTTGACAAGATTCATGATGTCCGCGCCCGAAAAACCGGGTGTGCCGCGCGCAAGCACGCGCAGGTCAACATCCGGTGCGAGGGGCACTTTGCGGGCATGAACTTTGAGGATCTTCTCACGACCATTCACATCCGGCAGCGGCACAACGATCTGACGATCGAAACGGCCGGGGCGCAGGAGTGCGGGATCGAGCACATCCGGGCGGTTGGTCGCTGCGATGATGATGATGCCCTCATTGGCCTCAAAACCATCCATCTCGACCAAGAGCTGGTTCAACGTCTGCTCGCGCTCGTCATTGCCGCCGCCGAGGCCAGCACCACGATGACGACCGACCGCGTCGATTTCATCGATGAAGATGATGCAGGGCGCGTTCTTCTTCGCTTCCGCGAACATGTCACGGACGCGAGAAGCGCCCACACCGACGAACATTTCCACGAAATCCGAGCCGGAAATCGTGAAGAACGGCACATTGGCCTCACCCGCGACGGCACGCGCGGTGAGTGTTTTACCGGTGCCCGGCGGACCAACGAGCAGACAGCCCCGCGGAATTCGGCCGCCAAGACGCTGGAATTTTTGCGGATCGCGTAGGAATTCAACGATCTCCTGCAAATCTTCTTTGGCCTCGTCGATGCCCGCGACATCTTCAAAGGTCACGCGGCCATGAGCCTCGGTGAGAAGGCGCGCACGGGATTTGCCGAAGCCCATGGCGCGGCCCGCGCCGTTCTGCATTTGGCGCGACATGTAAATCCAGATCGCGATAAAGGCGATGATTGGCAGCCAGTTGAGCAGGAAGGTCATGTACCAGGGATTGTCCGCATTGAGCGAACGAGCGGTGATGACCACACCTTTTTCGCGCAAGGTCGGGATCAGTTTCTCATCCCGCAAGGGCGGAACCTGGGTGACGAAGGGCATGCCATTGTCTCGGAACGTGCCGCTGATCTCGAGGCCAGTCATGGTGACACGCTCGACGCGACCCTTCTCCACCTCGTCAAGGAAGGCCGAATACGGCATTTCCTGCGAAGCCTGACGGCTTCCAGGGCTCTGGAACACCGAGACCAGCGCCAGCACGAGAAGAAGGATAATCGCCCAAAGAGCGATATTCCGGACATTGGGGTTCATCGGGTTCTGGTTCCGCTTGACCTGAAAAAAGGGGGCTCTGCGGCATGCAAGAGATCACATGCGAGAGCGGCATTCCTTGATCTATTTAGAAACGACAGGGCCACTTGCCAAGGAGCGAGAATCATTTGACCCGCCTGCCTCACGCTGAGCGCGGCGCAGCGGGGCGGTTCTCACCTCTATATAGCCACTGGCATGCGCGATGACCGCCCAGGCCAGGCTGGAGCGGAAGGGGCGCTGATCACGAATGGCCATGCGCAGGTTTCGCATCAGCAATTCGAGCTTGCCGAGCGGGATCTGCGTCTCGCTCTGTTCCTCGGTGGCGATGGAAAGCATCGCCCTGCGCAGCATGCGCATCGCGATCTCAAACGGTTCGGCATAAAAACTGTCGGCTTTGAGCCGCACTGCACCACCATCGGGAGCCTTGCGGATCAGGCTTTCATCAAAGCCTCGTTTGGCGACATGTTCCACCGCATCTTCGGTGCGCCGTGCGCGTGCCGCGAGTGTGCCGAGGCGTTCAGGTGTCAGCCCCTCGCTCGCGAGGATCGGCAGAAGGGCACGCAGGCGAACCCGTTTGAAGCGCTCGTCACCGTTTGAAGGGTCGTCTGCGAAATTCCAGCCATGCGCGTCGCAGGTCGCGATAATGCGGGATTTTGGCACTTCAAGGAATGGGCGGATATGCCCGAGAACACCGCGCTTCACATTGGTGCGCATCGCGCCCAACCCGCCGAGACCAGTGCCGCTCACCATACGCATCAGCACGGTTTCTGCCTGATCGTCGAGCGTATGGGCGGTAACGAGATGGCTCGCCTCGATGGCGCGTGCATGGCCCATGAGCAGCGCATAGCGGCCCTTGCGTGCCGCCTCCTGGCTGACGGGTTCCGCCGGACGATCAACCCAGTGGAGCGTGCAATGGGGAATTTGCAGTTCCTTGCACAGGTTCTCGACGAGTTTGGCTTCCTCTGCCGCTTCCGGGCGCAAGCCGTGATCCACTGTCGCGACAGCCAAAGGCGGAAGATAAGCGCGAGCTGCAGCGGCAAGGCCGAGCATCGCGATGGAATCCGGCCCGCCTGAAACCGCGAGCAGCAGCCCTGCAGTATGGTCGCTCCCCAGAGCGCCGCGAAACAAGGCGAGGGCCTCTTCAGGCGTCAGCGGCAGCAGATCCGCCGGGTTTTCCTCTGCCTCGATCGCGATCGGCTTCAGCATTGGGCGCGCACCTTTTCTCGTTCGACAGCGGCGCGAATAGCATTCGAGGCGTTAGGGTATTTGCGTGGAACTTGTTCAAATGTGCCGCAAGCCTCGGCTTTTGCCCCGAGGCCGCGCAGGGAAATGCCGAGCTTGAGCATCGCTTCCGGCGCACGAGAAGCATTCGAGTGCTTTGTGGTCACTGTGAGGTAATGTTCGGCTGCTTCACGAAACCGCGTGCGGTTGAGGTAGCTTTCGCCGACAAAAAAGGTGGCATCCGCGACGCGTCGATCACGCGGATGCCGGCTTAAAAACTCGCGGAAGGCCCGTTCAGCCCCCTCATTGTCACCGCTCTGGATCAGGGCGCGCGCAGCATCGAAATCCGAGCGGGCATCGCCGCGCGGGCCGGTGGGGGCGGGTGGCGTTCCATCGACCCTGGGACGAGTAACGTCCAGCGGAGCAGTGATATCAGCGTTGGCACCCGGTGTGAGCGGGCGCGGTGCACCCGGTGCCGCCGGGGACTGAGCCGGATCGAACGCATCCTGCCGGCGGTTGGTTTGGCCCGGAGCGCCCGGCGCAGGCGCTGGTGTTACCCCACCCTGCTGGGGTGCGGCCGGATTTTGCGGACGGGCGCCACCGGGGCGACCCTGCTCGAGATCGCGGAAGCGCAAATCATAATCCGCCTGCTGGCGCTTGAGTTGGTCTTCGAGACGTCGGATCTGGAAGGTCATTTCCTCGACCTTGCCATTCAGTCGACGGTTCTCGGCCTCGAGGCGGTCGAGCCGCAGGAACAGCTCTGCCGCATCCTGCGCATGGCCGGGTTGAATGGCCGGAGACGAGAGAACGGCCCCCATAAGGAGGCCGAGCGCGAGCATGGTTCGACGAAAAAAGAGCATCATCACCCTACTTTATGCAATTCTTGGCCAGAATTCATCCTGACCGAGGGGTAAGCCGGATCTTTCAGCTTCCCGCTCCGGAGAGAATCGTCTGAACGCGGCGGTTTTGCGACCAGCAGGAAATGTTATCGCAAACTGAAACCGGGCGCTCTTTGCCGTAGGAAATCTGGCGCATCCGGTTCGCGCCGACACCACGCGCGATGAGGTAGTTTTTCACGGCTTCCGCGCGGCGTGCGCCCAAAGCAAAGTTGTATTCGCGTGTGCCGCGCTCGTCAGCATGGCCCTCAAGCGTGAACGAATAGCGCGGATAACGGTTCAGCCATTGCGATTGCCGATCGAGGATCGCCTGGCTCTGAGAATTGATTTCAGAGGAATCAGTATCAAAGAAAACGCGGTCGCCGACGGAAGCCGACTGGAATTCCGCGATCGAACCGGGCGTGGCTGCGCCGGCGAGGGCTGCATTCGGATCAGTCTGGTTGGAGGCGCAGGCCGCGATGAGGCCGGTCATTGCCACCATGATCGAGATGCGCGCCAGGCGCTTGAGATCAACGAACATTCTTCACACTCCGTGCTGCGGCGGCTATCCTGCCGCGCAATATCCCAACCCAGGCCGAAACTGGCCCCCTTTGGCCAATCACTTAAGAAGTCTCACGATTAACGAAAGCTTCTGTTTAGCCTAATGAAGGCCTCTCAGAACCCTGTAAAAGGGCGACTTTGCGGCGGAAGGTGAACGAAGTGTTGATGTTCTTGCTTCCCTAGCGCACAGAGCGCAGGGGCGACCATGTCGGGTCGGAGGCGAAGCTCGGCGTGGGGATAGGCACATCGACGCGGGCATTCACATCGACCATGTGCAACTTCGCGCCCGCACCGGCTTCGCGGAAGAACACGATATAGCGCCCATTCGGAGCCCAGCTTGGACCTTCATTGTGAAAGCCCTCGGTGAGGATGCGTTCGCCCGAGCCGTCGGGCTTCATCACGCCGATCGCAAAAGAGCCACCGCGCTGCTTTGTGAAGGCGATGAGATCGCCCTTGGGCGACCAGACAGGCGTAGAATAACGCCCCTCGCCAAACGAGATGCGCCGCACGCCCGAGCCATCAGCGCCCATGATGTAGATCTGCTGCCCGCCACCGCGATCGCTCTCGAAAACGATCTGGCTGCCATCGGGCGAATAGGAGGGCGAGGTGTCGATCGCGCCGCCGGAAGTGAGCGGACGGGCCGCGCGAGAGCCGACATCAACGGCCACGATGCTCGAAGCGCCACCGCTCTCGACACTCATCGCCAATGAGGCGCCGCTTGGTGCGAAGCGAGGCGCGAAGCTCATCACGCCCTCTTGGCCGATCACCTGCCGCTGTCCCGAGCCGAGGGTCATGATCTGCACACGGGGGCGACCATCGCCGAAAGCCATGAAGGCCACCTGATCGCCACGTGGTGAGAAACGGGGTGTGACGAGGAGTTCGTCGCCCGAAGAGAGAGCGAGGAAATTCGCGCCATCCTGGTCGATGATCGCGAGGCGCTTGCGGCGCTTATCTTTCGGGCCGGTTTCATCCACGAAAACGATGCGGGTATCGAAAAATCCGCTCTCACCGGTCAGGCGCTCGAACACCGCATCGGCCGAGAGGTGCCCGAGCCGCCGCCATCCCTGGGCATCGACACCGTGGCGTTGGCCGAGAATGGGCTTGCCGGTCGCAACTTCCCACAGCCGGTATTCGACCACGATACGCCCGCCTTCGCGCAGCAGACGCCCGTTGAGAATGGCCTGTGCGCTGGTGTTTTTCCAGGCATCGAAATTGGGCGCGGCATCAAAGGCGATGTTGTTCTCGGGAAAACGCGATTTTTCGATCGGCTCGAACACGCCCGAACGCTTGAGATTGTTGGTGATGATGCTCGCAACCTGCGCGCCCTGCGCCGCATCGCCGGAGAAATCAACGATTGCGATCGGCATCGGCTTGAAATTGCGCGGGTTGAGATCGATGCAGAGTGTTCCGGCATTGCAGCCCCGGTCCTGCGCCTGCGCCGCCTCGTGCAGAAGCACGGGCAGCATCAGGAGGCCGACAAGGCCAAGGATGAAGCCAATGGGGCGGAACAGGCGAAAGGGTTTTTGCATGATGCTGCTCGGGTTACGCTCTCATCATGTTGGCGGGATGACGCCGATGGAGAGGTTTTTCCAGTCGTTATAGGTGTCCATGAAGCGCGCGGGGATACGATAGGGCGCACAGCCGCGCAAAGCGCGCATATTCGCTTCAGCAAACGGCGTGTAGCCCGGTTCGTTCCGTGGGTTTGTGAGAGTCGGCCCGCCGATAATCGCGCCGTCGCGGCTCAGCTGAATGGAGATGACCGGCGTTGTTTTCGGCATGGCGCCGGGTGGGATGTTGAGGCAGCGGTTCATCTGGTCGGTCAGAAGGCCAACAAGCTGCGAGCGCTCGGAAGGCGAGAGCCTTTTGCCGGTCGCGGTTTCGGTGCCGAGACTCGCCTGCCGTGAGGTTTGTGCCGCAGTTGCTCCCGTGGAAGATGGTGTTTCGCGCGAGGTCAGCAGCCGCTGGCGTATGGAATCCTCGAGCTTTTTGGCTTCCGCCTGCTCTTTCTGGCGCTTTTCGCGCTCCTCGCGGGCCTTCTTTTCGGCCTCGGCCTTGCGCTTCTCGGCGGCGGCTTTTTCTTCCGCCTTCCGCTTCTCCTCAGCCTGCTTCTGCTCTTCGATGCGCCTCTGCTCTTCGAGAATCTTGCTCAGATCTTCCTTTTTCGGCTCCGGCTTGGGTTCCGGCTTCGGAGGTTGGCGCTTGGGAAGTTCGGCTTTCTCATCCTCTTCCTCGTCCGGCTCCTCGGGCTTGGCCGGTGGCGTGGGGAGAGGCGTGCGCACGGGGCGCAGGTCTGGCGGACGCGCAGGCGGAACAGCCGCGATCTGTTTTGGTGGCTCGGGCTCGGGTTTGGGGACTTCGGCCTTGGGCGGTTCGGCCTTTGCAGGCTCGGCCGGCACATCTTTCTTCGCCTCACCAGGATCATTCGCCTTCTGGGTCTCAGCGACACGATCGGCACGCACCCTCGGCTCTGGGAGTTTAACACCCTGTTTCTCGCCTCGGACCATCTCGTTGAATTGCTGTTCCGAGATGACATCCACAGGCGAGGCTTCTGTCGCAGGCGTAAACGGCTTATTCGTGGAAAACGCTGCGACGCTCGCGACCAGCAAGGCGACATGCCCCGCAGCCGAGAGAAACCCACCCGGCTGACGCCAGTCGACCAAGCTCTTGAGCGTGGTGAGGTTGATCGCCATTCCGCGCCTTACCTCCGGTCCTGCGGTTGGTTGATCAAGGCGGTCTTATTGTAGCCTGCAGCCTTGAGCACTGCGAGCACCTCGGCCACGCGGCCATAATTCACTTGTGCCGCACCGCGGATATAGATGCGCTCATCGAAGCCTTCCTTGGCGATCGCCTGGATCTCCGGCCCGAGGCGATCCAGCGCGACTTCCTTCTCCTGCAGGAAGACTTTCCCACGTTCATCGATGGTGACCGCAAGAGGCTTCTGCTCAATATTGAGCTGTGCAGCGCCTGTTTTCGGCAATTCGACCGGCACACCCACGGTGAGAAGGGGTGCAGCGACCATAAAAATCACCAGCAGCACGAGCATAACGTCAATGAACGGGATCATGTTCATCTCGGCCATCGGCGCTGACTTGCGTGAGCGCCGCCTTTTGCCTCCTCCATTCGTGTTCATCGCCATCGCCATGAGATTGGCTCCTCAGGCTGCGCCACGGGTGCGATCACCCGCATTGTGCTTGTCGATCTGGCGCGAAAGAATGGCAGAGAATTCATCGGCGAAGCTTTCGAGCCGGCCCTGGATCTTGCCGGAATCGCGAACGAACTTGTTGTAAAAGATGTTGGCAGGAATGGCCGCCGCAAGCGCAATGGCGGTCGCGAACAGGGCTTCGGCAATGCCGGGTGCCACCACCGCAAGCGATGTATTCTTCGAAGCCGCAATCGAGCGGAACGTCGTCATGATGCCGAACACTGTGCCGAACAGGCCGATATAGGGACCGACTGACGCGATGGTGGCGAGCACGAGAAGCTTGGATTCCAACCGCTCGACTTCACGGGAAATCGAGACATCGAGCACCTTGTCGATGCGGGTCTGCAGGCTCGCAAACGCGCTGCCCGAACCTTCGAAGGCGCGCCGCCACTCAGTCATGGCGGAGACGAACAGGGTCGCGAAACCGTCATTCGTCTTGTCCATCACGGCGCGGTAAAGCTCATCGAGCGACTGACCAGACCAGAACTGATCCTCGAAATCATCCATGCGCTTGGCGATGCCACGCAGTGCGATCCACTTGTTGATGATGATCGCCCAAGACCAGATGGAAGCCGCAGCAAGGCCGATCATCACCAGTTTCACAACCCAATGGGCGGCGAGAAACAAGGCGATTAACGACAGATCGGTATGGGGTTCGGTGCCGGGCATTCCGGGGTCCTTCATGACTGAGAAGCAATTTGGCTGCTTCTCGACAGGCGAGCGGGCGTCCATGCGCGCGATTTTGGACCAAACTGGGGCAGGCGCGCGGCATAGCGGGTGCCGAGAAGTTATCCCGGCACTCCACCTCCGATTCATTCGGCCCTTATGGTTAATTTTTGGCGAGCAAATCAAGTTTCTCGCGCAAATCAGCCTGAAATCGCTTGGGCTTGCCCCCTGCGAGATGCGCGATTTCGACCTTGGCAACGCACAGCACCTCGCTGCCGCGCAGGAGTTGCTGCGCCATGATCAGGCTCGCTGCGCCGATTTCTGTGATGTGGGTTTCAACAATCACCAGGTCATCCATCCGCGCCGGCGAGCGGAAGCGGATATCGATATGGCGCACCACGAACGCGAAAGGGCCGCCCTCGGCCTCGAACATCGCGCGCTGATCAATGCCGAGTGAACGCAGGGCCTCCGTGCGCCCGCGCTCAAAAAAATGGAGGTAGCGGGCGTGATAAACGAAGCCGGAAAAATCCGTATCTTCGTAATAGATGCGAAGCGGGAGCGTACTCATGAGCCTTCCAGTTTCTGGTTCTTCCGATTCTGCGGGAATTCCTGCCTTTCTGGCAAGCTGCATTGCCCCTGCTGATCGATGCGCTATTCTGTACTGTCTCGCATCACAAGAACGAGGACGTCCACCGTGCCGCGCCTAAAACACATCGCGACGATTGCAGGGCTGATGTTCGCTGTGGTGACACCGCTGCTCGCCCATCATGGCTGGGGCTCTTATGATGCCCAGAACCCGGTGACGCTGACCGGACCGATCAAGAAACTCGAATTCATCAACCCGCATGTCCATGTCGATATGGTCGTGAGCGGCAAGGAATGGGAGCTGACTTTCGCGCCACCGTTCCGCATGCAGGCGCGCGGCGCGGTGCAGGAGCTGTTGCCTGTGGGCAAGACCATCACCGCCTTTGGCTATCCCAGCCGCGTCAAACCGGCCGAGATGCGCGCCGAATGGATCGAAGTCGACGGCAAACGCTACGAGTTGCGCTAGGCGATGGAGCATAGCGGCCTCGCCATTCTGCACAGCCTTGAGCAATCCGGCCTCGGGATGCTCATCCGCAATGCGGTTTTGATCTACCCCATCGCCAATGTCGTGCATGTTGTGGCGGTTCTCGTGTTTTTCGGTTCGGTTCTCGTGATGGATGCACGCCTTCTCGGGGCTTTGCGCGGGGAAGCCTACGAGGCTGTCATCGCGCGCTGGCGTCCCATCGCGATCGGCGCTTTTGTGGTGATCGCCTGCT
>JBOFZC010000056.1:0-6110 GCA_051654985.1 Rhabdaerophilum sp. | reverse complement strand
CCGAGGGGAAAGGTCACGATGATCCGCAGCTGCGATTGGGTTTCCGTCAGCCGCATCAGGAGTTCGAGGCTGCTGATCCGTTTCAAAGTCGCATCGAGAAGGAGGATGTCCGGTCGTGAGGCGTTGCTCGCGAGCAAAGCTTCCTGCCCGTTCCCGGCCTCAGCGACGACCTGAAAGGCCCCCTGCCTTTCGAGCGAAATCCGTAAGCCCTCGCGGATGATGGGTTGCCCATCGGCAACCACGATACGGACCGTTTGATGCACCATGGTCTCGCCTTCCCATTTGCGCCGTATCAGAACATCTGTGCCGACCGATGGGCGGTTCTGTTCCGAAACCGGCCAAGATGCCGTGTTCGGGACGCAACGCTTCAAGCGCGATGCCAAAGTCCCGATCGCTCAGAAAGACTGGACGAACAGGGGCAAGTGACACGAGATGCAGCGATTTTGATTCGCGCATTCCTCGAGGCTTCAACATGCTGAAAACGCTCGTGTTCGATATTGGCCAGGTGCTGTTGCATTACGATCCGGATATTGCCTATCGGTCGCTGATTCCGGATGACACGGCACGCCAGTATTTCTTGAGCGAAATCTTGCCGCCGGAATGGAACATCGAGCAGGATCGCGGCCGCGATTGGCGGGAGGCCGAGGCGCTGCAGATTGCGTTGCATCCGGAATATGCGGATCTCATCCGCGCCTTTCGCGCGAACTGGCGCAAAATGGTGCCGCACGCGCTTCCGGCCAATGTCGCGGTCTTGGAAGATGCGCTAGCGGCCCAAATCCCGACCTATGCGATCACCAATTTCGCTGCCGACACCTTGGCCGAAGCCACGGAAATGTATCCGTTTCTGGGGCGTTTCCACGGTCGCGTGGTTTCAGCCGAGGAGCGCCTGATCAAACCCGACCCTGCGATTTTCCATGTGTTTCTTGAGCGTTACGGAATGCGCGCCGAGGAATGCCTGTTCATGGATGATAACGCCAAAAACATTGAAAGTGCGGCTGCAATGGGTTTCTCGGTAATCCATGTCCGGCCAGAGACGGACCTGAGAGCGGAAGTGCGGCGATTCGGGTTTGCGGTTTGAGGGAATAAAGCCGCCGCAATCATCGCAAGGCGTCAAATACCTTGCCGCCAGGACGGCCGGTTTGCGCCATGCCGAGTTTAGCCTCGACATCCTTGATCGCAGCACGGGTGAGCGGGCCGATCGCGCCATCGGGTTTGCCGACATCATAGCCACGCGCAATGAGCCGTTCCTGCAATTCCTTGCGCTCAGCGCGAGAGAGACCGCGATCATCGGTGGGCCAGGCTCCGCGCACACCCGGGCGACCGCGCAGGCGATCGGCAAGCGTAGAGATTGCGAGCGCATAACTCTCGGCGGCGTTGTAGGCATAAGCCGCATCAAAGTTTTTCGTCACGAGGAAAGCCGGTCCGTTGCGCCCAGCGGGTAGCAAAAGGCCCGCAGCCGGAAGGCCGGAAACCGCCCCACCATCAAAGCGGGTGATACCGCGCGAGGCCCAGGACTCGATGCCCGATTTGTTTGTCCGCCCCGAGGGGCCGGAATAGCCCGAGGGCACTTTCACTTCGAAACCCCAGCTCGCACCGGTGATCCAGCCCGCTTTTTTGAGGTAATTCGCGGTGGAAGCGAGCGCATCGGGGATGGAATCCACAAGATCGCGCTTGCCGTCGCCATCGAAATCGACCGCGAGGCGCAGATAAGTCGAGGGGATGAATTGCGTGTGCCCAAATGCGCCAGCCCATGAACCGCGCAGTTTCTCGGCTGCGAGATCGCCGCGCTCGATGATTTTCAGCGTGGAAATCAGCTCGCCACGGAAGAAATCGCGCCGACGGGGGCCGAAACAGGCCACGGTCGAGAGGCTTTGCGGCAAGAAGCGCCCCGAGGCGATCTGCCCGTAATCGCTCTCCACACCCCAGACCGCGACAACCGTATGGCGATCGACCCCATAGGCCTGCTCGATCCGCGCCAGCAGGCTTGAATGCTGCTGCAACAGGGCGCGGCCCTCGCGCACTTTCTGATCATCCACCAGAGTGGCGAGATAATCCCAGATCGGCGTGCGGAATTCGGGCTGATTTTGCATCAGCTCGATGACCTTCATATCCGGCTCGACGCCGCGCATCACGCGATCGAAGGTTGCCCCGGAAACACCTGACGAGATCGCCGCCGAGCGCAAGCCCGCGACGCAGCTCACGAAATCGGCCTTCGCAGGCATGGCCAGCAAGGCCGCGGCGAGGAGTGAGGGCAGAAATGAAATCGCGCGCATGGCGAGGTTCTCCGGCATCATGCGCGCGAAAATAGGGCGGGGATGGTTAAAGGATATGAACCATCCCGGAATTTACAGCCAGGGGCGGGTATCTTTCGCCTTGGACTCGTAGGTGTCGATCGAGACTTTCTTCACCATCGTGAGGCCGATATCATCCAGGCCTTCCATCAGGCATTTCTTGCGGAATTGGTCGATCTCGAAATGGATCGTGCCACCATCCGGGCCCTTGATCTCCTGTTTGGCGAGATCAACCGTGAGCGTCGCGTTCGAGCCGCGATCGGCATCATCGAACAATTTGTCGAGGTCCGACTGGCTAACGACAATCGGCAGAATGCCGTTCTTGAAGCAGTTGTTGTAGAAAATATCGGCGAAGCTTGTCGAAATCACGCAGCGGATGCCGAAATCGAGGAGCGCCCAGGGCGCATGCTCGCGCGAGGAACCGCAGCCGAAATTGTCGCCCGCGATCAGGATTTCGCTCTTCCGGTAAGCCGGCTTGTTGAGCACGAAATCGGGATTTTCCTTGCCCTGTTCGTCATAGCGCATCTCCGAAAACAGCGCGACGCCGAGGCCGGTGCGCTTGATGGTCTTCAGAAATTGCTTGGGGATGATCATGTCGGTGTCGACATTGACCACCTTCATGGGCGCAGGGGTCGAGGTGAGGGTCGTGAAGGGCTGCATATCCGTCGTTCCGTGGGTTTAGCCAGCTTTGGCTTCGATTTTTTCCATGTCGTCATCGGAGAGGCCGAAATGGTGGCCGATCTCATGGATCAGGACATGCGTGATGATCGAACCGAGCATTTCCTCATGCTCGGTCCAGTAATCGAGAATGGGGCGGCGATAGAGCCAGATCATGTTCGGCTCCTGCCCCGTATGCTGCACGGCGGCAGCGGTCGTGAGGCCTTGGCCCTGGAACAGCCCGAGGATATCGAAGGGTGTTTCAAGCTCCATCGCCTCAATGACTTCCTCATCCGGGAATTCCTCGACGCGCACGACCACATGGCCGCAGAGCTTGCGGAACTCCTCCGGCAGAGCCTCATAGGCTGCCGAGGCCATCGCCTCGAAATCGGCCAAAGTCGGGGCCTGCATCGGCGCCCAGGAGGCTGAGGGGAAACGCTGCGTTGCACTCATCCGAAATCACTCACCACCATTTCAACTGGTGGCCGAAATACCATGCCAACCCGATGAAGGCGAACACGGAAAAAAACGCCCGACGCGCTTGGCCCAGATCTCCACCTGGTCGGCCGGATCGGTATCTTTCGCGGAGAAATGATCCGCCGCCCGCGCAAGCGAGGAGGAGAAGACACCGTCTCCTTCATCGATCTTTTTGGGGCGGTTCGGATCGTTCATCGCTCAGCTCATCGTTCGGATATCAACGAACCGGCCCGCGATCGCCGCCGCCGCCGCCATGGCTGGCGAGACGAGATGCGTGCGGCCCTTGAAGCCCTGGCGACCCTCAAAGTTGCGGTTTGAGGTCGAAGCAGCGCGCTGGCCGGGCTTGAGCTGATCCGGGTTCATGCCGAGGCACATCGAGCAACCCGGCTCGCGCCACTGGAAGCCGGCAGCCACGAAAATCTTGTCGAGACCCTCGGCTTCCGCCTGTTCTTTCACAAGGCCCGAGCCGGGCACAATCATCGCGTAATCGAGGCGCGAGGAGATTGTCTTGCCCTCGACCACCTTCGCGACGGCGCGCATATCCTCGATGCGGCCATTGGTGCAGGAGCCGATCCACACCACATCCAGCTCGATATCGGTGATTTTTGTGCCCGGCTTCAGGCCCATATAGGCGAGCGCGCGCTCTTTCGACTGGCGCTTCACCTCATCGGCGATGGCGGCGGGATCCGGCACGGCACCCGCGACCGAGATCACATCCTCGGGCGACGTGCCCCAGCTCACGATCGGCGGCAAAGCGTTGGCATCAAGCGTCACGACGCGATCGAAATGCGCGCCGGGATCGGTTTTGAGCGTGCGCCAATAGGCAAGAGCACTCTCCCAATGCGCTCCCTTCGGGGCCTTCGGGCGGCCCATGAGGTATTCGAAGGTCTTCTCATCGGGCGCGATCAGGCCGGCGCGGGCGCCGCCTTCGATCGTCATGTTGCACACGGTCATGCGGCCCTCCATTGAGAGCGCCTCGATGGCCGGGCCAGCGAACTCGATCACCGAGCCGGTGCCGCCGGCCGTGCCGATTTCGCCGATGATCGCGAGCACGATGTCCTTCGCGGTCACGCCCTTGCCAAGCGCGCCGTTCACCTGAACGAGCATGTTCTTGGCTTTTTTCTGGATCAGCGTTTGCGTGGCGAGCACATGCTCGACCTCAGACGTGCCAATGCCATGAGCGAGCGCGCCGAACGCGCCATGCGTGGAAGTGTGGCTGTCGCCGCACACGATCGTGGTGCCGGGCAAGGTGAAGCCCTGCTCAGGGCCGATGACGTGCACGATGCCCTGGCGCTTGTCGCGCTCGGAGAAATATTCAACGCCGAAATCCTTCGCGTTCTGGGCGAGGGTCTCGACCTGGATCCGGCTTTCCTCCTCTTCAATGCCCTTGGAGCGATCGGAAGTGGGCACGTTGTGATCGACCACAGCGAGGGTCTTTTCCGGTGCACGGACCGTGCGGCCCGTCATACGCAGCCCTTCGAAGGCCTGCGGTGAGGTGACCTCATGTACGAGATGGCGATCAATATACAGGAGGCAGGTGCCATCGGCCTGGCGATCCACCACGTGATCGTCGAAAATCTTGTCGTAAAGGGTTTTCGGCGCGGCGGTCATGAGCATCCTCGTCTTGTCATCAGCATGGAACAGGCGGCACCCTTGCGACATTTTATGGCGCAAGTTGAGCCTTTCGCGATGCCCTTAGCGAAATCTGCGTTGGTATACCAGTCTCTTTTTGGTCGCGGGGTATGAAAATTCCACATTGAAGCTGCCCCTGTTGCGCTGCCACAGAAGGGTGTATAAGCCGCGCCGCTTCCGGTGTTCAGATTGGTGGGGGAAAGCCAATCGGGAACGCGCATCCGGATGCGGGGCACAAGCGGAGCAATCCATGGGACATTCCGGCGCAACGGAGCAGGGCGGCCAATCTGGCCAGCCCGGAGGCCACGAGTCGCACTCTGCTGGCGGCAAGGGGATGAAGCGCAATCTCGCGCTCGGGATTGGCTCCATCGGCGTTGTCTATGGCGATATCGGCACGAGCCCGCTCTATGCCTTGAAGGAATCGTTGCATCATGCCGCGCAGGATGGACTGACGCGCGCTGAGGTTATCGGGATCGTCTCGCTGCTCATTTGGGCGGTGGTGATCGTGGTGACGATCAAATATGTCGTTTTCATCATGCGCGCCGACAACAAGGGCGAAGGCGGCACGCTTTCGCTGATGGCTCTGGCGCAGAGAGCCGCAGGACGGCGCACGCTTCCGGTTTTTATCTTCGGGGTGATGGGGGCAGCACTTTTCTATGGCGACAGCATCATCACACCGGCAATTTCGGTGCTTTCCGCTGCGGAAGGCCTGAAACTGGTCACGCCAGTTTTCCAGAACCAGTGGAACGTCATCATGCTGGCGCTCGGTGTACTTCTTGCGCTGTTCTGGGTGCAGAAGCGCGGCACAGCGAGCGTGGCGAAGTTTTTCGGGCCGATTATGGTCGTGTGGTTCGCGGTGCTCGCCATACTCGGCATCATGCATATCGAGGATGATCTCGGCATTCTCGCGGCTTTCAACCCCTATTATGCGGCACTTTTCGTGGCCGATCATGGCGTGATCGGGCTTATCGTCCTGGGCTCGGTGTTCCTTGCCGTGACCGGTGCCGAGGCGCTCTATGCCGATATGGGCCATTTCGGGCGCTTCCCAATCCG
>JBOFZC010000055.1:0-8377 GCA_051654985.1 Rhabdaerophilum sp. | reverse complement strand
ACCGAGCCAAAACCCGCGAGAGCCGAAACATCCTCGAGTTTGAGATCCCCTCGAGCTTCCATCAGGGCTTGGGCATGGCGCAATCGGGTGCGGATGACATGAGCTCCAGCGCTGATGCCGGTCGCCTCCACAAAGCGCCGCTGGAAAGTGCGCAGGCTCATGCCCGCATCTCGAGCCAGTCGTTCGATCGAGAGATCGGCCGTTGGATTCGCTTCGATCCAGTCGATGATCGTGCCGAGGCGTTCGCCCTCATGCGCGCGCGGCACGGGATGCGTGATGAACTGTGCCTGCCCGCCATCGCGATGAGGCGGCACGACCAATCGTCGTGCAACTTTATTGGCGGCTTCAATGCCGAAATCCTTGCGCACGATCGAGAGGCAGAGGTCTATGCCTGCCGCACTTCCTGCAGCGGTGAGGAGATCGCCATTGTCGGAATAGAGTCGGTCTGCCTCGACCTCAATCTCGGGGTAGCGCGCCGCCAGCGCCTCTGCGTAGCGCCAATGCGTCGTCGCGCGCTTCCCATTGAGCAGTCCTGTCGCGGCGAGAACGAACACGCCTGAGCAAAGTGTCGCGATGCGGCAGCCGCGCCGATGCGCGATGCGAAGGGCGTCGATCAGATCTTGCGGCACCGGCGCATCGATCCCCCTCCAGCCGGGAATGATGATGAGATCAGCATTTTCCAGAGCCTCTAGCCCCGTCTCGGCCTCGAAGCGCAATCCGCCCGCAGCGCGCAATGGGCCGGGCTCAATGGCTGCCGTGATATAACGATACCAGCCCGATCCCATCTCGGGACGCGCCAGCCCAAACACCTCATAGGCCACGCCAAACTCGAAGGTGCACAGCCCATCATAGGCGAGCACCGCGACTTGCGGGCCGGTAAGGCCGGGGGAGGTAGTGTTTGGCATAATCTTCAATACAACTGACATTCATGCCAGTGTCAATCTTCGGCGAGTTTTGCCACTTTTCACCTGCCCACTCTGTCACTTCAAGGATTTTCCCATGAGCTCAGTCTCTGAAACCCCCGCCGCAGGTGTCGCCGAAACCGTCGCGCGTTACGAGGCGCGCCTCGCTTTCGAAACCGATTGCTGGGATGTTCACCACGCGATTGAAACGGCGAATGTCGATTTCGTGCTGCTCGATGTCCGCTCGCCCGCACTCTATGCTGCCTCACGCGTTCCGGGTGCGATCAACTTGCCGCATGGCAAGATCACCGAGCGGAAAATGGCGGAATGGCCGGAGGACACGCTGTTCGTAGTGTATTGTGCTGGCCCGCATTGCAACGGCGCGGACAAGGGAGCGCTGCGTCTCGCGCGCCTGGGGCGGAAGGTGAAGCTGATGATCGGCGGGCTCACAGGCTGGGCCGATGAGGGATTTGAAACTGCGAAGGGGTAACACCCATCACCGCCCTTCATCATTCCATTCGCGGATGGTGTTTGACCTCAGAGCTGCCATCCGCGAGGCTCACCCCATGAACACCGCCGCCCTTCCGAAGCCCGATAGCACCTATGCCTGGTGGCGACTGGCGCTCGCGCTGCTCGTTTCCACGATTGCCGGTGTCGGCATGTGGGCCGTGGTGGTGGTTCTGCCAAGCGTGCAGGCTGATTTCGGCGTGGCGCGCGGATCAGCAGCACTCCCCTATACAATCGCGATGATCGGCTTTGCTTTCGCGACAATTGTGCTCGGCAAGCTGTCGGATCGCGTCGGGATCGTGCTGCCGATCCTGATTGCCGGGATATCTCTCGGCCTCGGCTTCGCGCTCTCGTCTTACGCAACGAACCTCGTGCTGTTCTCGGCTCTGCATTTTCTCGTAGGCATGGGTTCGGGCGCTGGTTTTGCCCCGATGATGGCGGATATCTCGCACTGGTTCGTGAAAAGACGCGGCCTCGCGGTGGTGATTGTCGCGAGCGGGAATTACCTCGCCGGCGCGCTCTGGCCTCTGCTCATGAACCAGCTGATGCCGATTTATGGGTGGCGCGGCACCTACATGATCATCGCGATTGTGTGTGCGATCACCGTCATTCCGTTGGCTTTCGTGCTGCGTCGCAAGCCTGAGAAATCCACGCTGGATGCCGCAACCACGGCCGCTGCTGCGGCACGCGCCGATCTTGGTTTGAGCCCGCGCGTTTTGCAGATGCTGCTGATCTTCGCCGGGTTTTCTTGTTGCGTCGCGATGAGCATGCCGCAGGTGCATATCGTCGCCTATTGCGGCGATCTCGGTTACGGCGTCGCACGCGGGGCGGAAATGCTGTCGCTGATGCTTGGGCTCGGGATTGTCAGCCGCATCGCCTCGGGTTTTGTCGCCGACAAGATCGGCGGTGCCGCGACCCTCCTGATCGGCTCGATCATGCAGGGCGTGGCCCTCATGCTCTATCTCTTTTTCAATGGCCTCGCGTCCCTTTACATCATATCCGCGATTTTCGGTTTGTTTCAGGGCGGCATCGTGCCGATGTATGCCGTGATTTGCCGCGAATTCCTCCCTCCGCGCGAGGCGGGGGCTCGCATCGGTATGGTGATGGCCTCAACCATCATCGGCATGGCCTTCGGGGGCTATGTCTCGGGCCTGATCTATGACGCCACGAATTCCTATCGCCTCGCGTTCCTGAATGGTGTCGCGTGGAACGGGCTCAACCTGCTGGTCGTCGCGTGGTTGTTTATGAAGCGCCAGAAGGCGGTTGTGCAGCCTGCGTAAATCAACTGCATCCAAATGCTCCCCTCGCGTGTTCTACTCCCAGAAGGAGAAACACCATGCGCCGCAACCCGCTGAACCCCATCCTGCTCGGTCTGATTGTTAGCCTCATTGTCATTGCCGCACCGAAAGCCGAGGAGGATTTCTCCCGCTGGCCGGTGCTCACGAACCCGTTCGAGAGCACCGGTGGAGGCGGCGTGATGATCGACAAATACGCCCCCATCGTCGCCAATGGCCTCTGCAAAACCGATTTCTCGGTGATCATTCCCGGCCCACAGGGCGGTACTTTCCTCAACGAGGCGGAGTTTGATGCCGTCGCCACGCAAGGCGGCATTCTGTGCACCAATGGGCGCTGGCGCTCGAAGGATGGCAGCCAGCAAGGTACCACGCCGTTTCGTGTGTTTCTGAAAGATGGAATTGCGCGCCGTCCACCCGCTTGACCTCAGCACGCTTCCGGCCCACCTCCTGCGATCAAGAACAAAAACAAGGAGAGGCCCAATGTTGAAAACCACCCTCGCCGGATCGTTGCCGAAACCACTCTGGCTCGCCGAAGAGGAAAAGCTCTGGGCGGGCTGGAAGATTGAGGGCTCCGATCTTGATGAGGGCAAGCGCGATGCTACCATCCTTGCGGTGAAGCTCCAGGAGCAGGCTGGCCTCGATATCTTGGGCGATGGCGAACAGGCCCGCCAGCATTTCGTGCATGGATTCCTCGCCAATCTGGACGGAATCGATTGGACGAAGAAAACCCGCATGGGCATTCGCAACAATCGCTACGAGGCGGATGTGCCCACCGTCACCGGCCCCATTCGCCGCAAGGGCTCAGTGCATCGCATGGAAGCCGAGGCGGCACGCGCGAGCACCACGCGTCAGCTGAAATTCACGCTGCCCGGCCCGATGACCATCGTCGACACCATTGCTGACGAGCATTATGGTCGGCGCGAAGACCTCGCTTTCGCCTTCGCCGAGGCGCTGAATGCCGAAGCGCTCGAATTGCAGGCCTTGGGCATCGATACGATCCAGTTCGATGAACCCGCGTGGAATGTCTATATGCCGCAGGTCGCCGAATGGGGCATGGCCGCGCTGGAGCGCGCCGCGAAAGGCCTGACTTGCACCACGGCGGTGCATATCTGCTACGGCTACGGCATCAAGGCGAACACTGATTGGAAAGCCACGCTTGGTGGTTCGTGGCGCCATTATGAGGAGACTTTCCCGGTCATTGCGCGCTCCTCAATCCAGCAGGTGAGCCTCGAGTGCCGGAACTCGAAAGTGCCGATGGACCTCATCAAGCTTCTCGACGGCAAGGATGTGCTCGTCGGCTGCATTGATGTCGCTTCGAACACGATCGAAACGCCCGAACAGGTGGCGGATACGATTCGGCAGGCCATGAAGTTTGTTGCGCCGGAAAAGCTTTTCCCCTGCACGAATTGCGGCATGGCCCCGATGTCGCGCAATGTTGCTTATGGCAAGCTCGCGAGCCTTGCGCGCGGCGCGAAAATCGTCTGCGATGAGCTCCAACGATAGGATCATCGACAGGGAATGGGCATGACCGACGAGCAAACCCCGCGTGGGCAACTCACCCTGCGCATGATTGCCATGCCTGCCGATACCAACGCCAATGGCGATATTTTCGGCGGCTGGGTGATGGCACGGATGGATCAGGCTGGTGGAATTGCCGGTGTCGAGCGCACGCAGGGGCGCGTTGTGACGGTGAAGGTCGATTCCATGACCTTCATCCGCCCCATGAAGGTGGGTGATGTGCTCTGCGTTTATACTGAAATCGGTCGCGTCGGGCGTTCCTCGTTTCAGATCCATGTCGAGGCTTGGGCTCAGCGCTTCATGACCAACCGCATGGAACTCGTGACAGACGCGGATTTCACCTTTGTCGCCATTGATGATGACGGTAAGCCGAGGCCTGTGTCGGTGAATTGAGGTTTGGCTTTAATCGGGTTCACACCCAATTGTAATTGAAGCTCACGGAAACCCGCTCTTCTTCGGAGCGGTTCATCGGCACGTCATGGCGCAGGAAACTCTCCCAGAGGAGAAGCGTCCCAGGCGCCGGCTGGAGCGAGACGAAACTTTTGTTCTCGATGCCGGCCTTCTTCTGCCGAGGCGGCGCGGCCATCATCATGGCATGGCGTGGATCCTCGAAGCGGATAGCGCTCGCGCCTTTGGGAACGGCGGCATAATAGGTGCCAGAAATCACGGAATTGGGGTGGATATGGGCGGCGTGAAACCCGCCCTCTGGCAGAACATTCACCCACAGGCTGTCCATTTCGAGCTTACCGCCGCCGAGATCGAACTGAAGCGTTTTGGCAAAGGCTTTCACCTGCCCATCAATAGCCTTTGCAAGAGCCTTGAAGGCCGGAAAACGCCACGGGAGATCATCGAGTGAGGCATAGGAGGTGTAGCCGGGATAGCCGTTTTTTTCGCACCATGTGATCCCCGCCTGATCATCCACAGAGAGCACGTCGGCGGCGGTGAGAATCTCCTCTCGCAAGGCCTCGTCGTTGAGTTCCGCGCGCCAAATGCGGGTCGGGAATAAGGCCAGCAGGGCGGAATTCTCAGGCATCTCGCTTCATCCCCCAGTTGACCTGCGCGGCGGTTTCTACCGCGCCCGGTCGAGCCTGTCGAATGAGCCGCAATGCTGCTTCAGAATCCATGCCGCGTTCCACGAGAAGTCGCAAGGCCACCATGCCTGAGCGACCGTGCCCACCCATGCAATGCAAGAGCACGGCCTCGCCGGCATCCAGCCGCGCATGGAGCAGCGCTGCAAGTTCCGGCCAGCGCGCATCCGCTTGTTCCGGCGTGCCGAAATCACGGATGGGGAAATGAAAATGGGCGATGCCGTTGGCGGCAAGAAGCGGGGCCAGGTCATCGACATCTTTTGCGACCATCTCCGAAAAGCCAGTCATGGAGACTACGGCTGCGGTGCCCCAATCACGGATCGTCGCAATGTCTCCGGCGAGATCACCCGAGCGTCCTGGAAGCCGCGATATTCCTATCCGGGCCTTGCCCAGATCGAGTGTTGCAATCGTGAAAGGCTCGATGGAGCTATCCGCCATGATGTATCCCGTCACAATTGCGGGATCAGTTCCCGTTCCCGGCTGGATTACGAAGCAATTCCGCTTCAGGCAAGGTGGGTTGCGGCTCGGCGATTGCGGGAGGTGTCAGCGGAGCGCCGACTGGCGTCGCGGCGTCGAGCCGGCCGAGGCGCTCGATCTTCACGCGCGCCGTGCCGGCCGCGGCAAAACCAAGAACCTTGGCAGCACCGTGCGAGACATCGAGCATGCGCCCGCGGACAAACGGGCCGCGGTCATTGATGCGCAGAACCACGGCTTTGCCATTGGAAAGATTGGTGACTTTCACTTTTGTGCCGAGCGGCAGAGAGCGATGCGCCGCTGTCATGCCTTCGGGGCGGAAAATCTCGCCGGAAGCGGTTTTTCTTCCGGCAAGTTCGCGCCCGTAATAGCTCGCATGGCCGATATCGGCGAGAGCGGGCAGGGAGCCCGCGATAAGGGTGAAGCCCGCCAAAGCGGGAAGGATGAGGTGCTTTTTCATCCGATCCGTTATATGTTGCAATGCAGCAAAAATGGGGCAGGGCGGCGACAGGCTGCCTTGCTGCCCTTGCCACCGTCAGCCGGCGAGGGTTATGAGCGGCGAGATGGGGGTGTAGCCAAGCGGTTAAGGCCGGCTGCTCATAACAGTCTTATCGCAGGTTCGAATCCTGCCGCCCCCACCAAGCGTTGCGCTGATTTCGAACCGGCTTCTTGGTTCTGCCGGGCGCAAAAAAGGCCGCGCGAGGCGGCCTTTTCATTCCGATTGATGATTCCTAGCCGGATCACGCCGCTCGCACATTCGCCAGGAAGCGCTCGACTTCCGCGCGCATCACCTCGGCCTGCCGGGAGAGATCGCCCGCTGCGCTGTGCACCTGACCGGTGGCCGCGGCGGTTTCGTTCGCTGCGGACGAGACCTGTGTGATAGCCCGGGTGACTTCATCGGTGCCGTTCACGGCCTGCTGCACATTGCCGGCGATCTCGTGCGTGGCGCGCTCCTGCTCGCCCACCGAGCCGGCGATGGCGCCGGTTGCACGTTCGATCAATGCGATCGACTGATCGATATCCTTGATCGAGCCGACCGTGCTGTCGATTGCACCTTGAATTTCCGAGACCATATCGGAGATGTCATTCGTCGCTTTTGCCGTCTGATTGGCGAGTTCTTTGACTTCGGTCGCGACCACCGCGAATCCGCGTCCCGCATCACCGGCACGTGCTGCCTCGATTGTGGCGTTGAGCGCCAGCAAATTGGTCTGCTCGGCAAGACCACGGATTAGCTCGACAATTGCCCCGATGCGTGATGCTGCGGAGACAAGACGCTGAGCACTGTCATCGGTGGCGCGCACGCTTGTGACAGCGCCGGCGGAGGCATCGGTTGCTTCACGCAGGATGCGTGAGATTTCTCCTGCCGTGCCGGAAAGCTCCTCACCTGCTGCCGCAAGGCCGTGGAACGTCGTGTTGGTTTGGGTCGCGGCGGCGGCCACGGTTGAGGCTTCCATAGTGGTATTCTCTGCGGAGCGCGCGAGTTCGTTGGCTGACGCCTCGAGTTGGGTGGCGGTCGACGAGATGGTCACGACGGCGGTGTTGACCTTGTCCTCGAAGATGCGGATTGCCGCTTCGATCGCCTGCTGGCGCGCTCTGTCACGTTCTTGCGTCATGGTGACGTTCTTGTCGGCCATTTCCTTGGCGATCAATGCATCGCGGAAGCCGAGCAGCGCGCGTGCGACGACGCCGACCTCATCGCCGCGATCCGTGCCCTTCACTTCGGTATCAAGCGCGCCCGAGGCAATGCCATCCACACTTTGTGTCAGCTGTGTCACGCCACTCGAAACATTGCGCATGACAGAGTAAGCCAGCGCGCAGAACAACAGAAAGAGCGGGATAACAACGATCGCCATTTCGCGCGTTTCCTGCACGATCGCTGCGTCGACATCGTCGGCATGCAGGCCTGAGCCAACAAAGGCTTGGGTGCCGGGAATGAGCGCATTGTACGCGATTTTCAGGGTTTCAGTGTCCTGACCAGCCTTTTTCCAATGATAGTCGGTGAATCCTGCGCCCTTGGCTTTCACTTCCTTGACGAATTCTTGGATGATCATCACGCCGTTTTTGTCTTTCAGGCCGAGATTGTTCTTGCCTTCGAGATCCTGGCGCAAAGGGTGCATCAGCGTGGTGCCCGAGAGATCATAGACATAGAAGTAATTGCCGTTGTCGAAGCGTGAAGAGCGCAGCACGTTGCCGGCCACTTTCATGGCCTCCTCGGGTTTTGCGCCCGCAGCCAATGCTCCATCGTAGGCTCCTTTCAGGATCGTCGTGGCCGCATCCACGGTGTTCCGGATTTCCGCCCGCTTCTGATCCATCATGGCATCACGAAAATGCAGCAACTGCACAGTGATGCTCACGCCAATCATGACAATGGCTGCAACGATGATCAGACCAAATTTGCGGGCGATGGAGAGATTCTTGAACATGGGGGCAATTTTTCCTGATGGGGCCAGGATTTATGCACCGATCAGGGTTAATGCCGCCTTTCAAATGCTGTCTTTCCGAGAGGGATGACCGAAATCCGGGCAGTATCAATCGCGTTTTCTGGCCGTGATCATCTGAAGTAATGCAGCAGCATTCGTTGCCCCCTCGACAG
>JBOFZC010000054.1:0-9629 GCA_051654985.1 Rhabdaerophilum sp. | reverse complement strand
TGCGTCATGACCTGGAGCCGCGAATGACCCGCAACACACTCAACCCCGCCTCGATCCGTGCGCCCTTCGCGGCCTATAGCCACGGCATTGCGTTGGAGCCCGGCGCGCGATTGGTTTTCGCTTCAGGGCAATTGGGTGTCGGGCCGGATGACGTCATCCCCGAGGATGTCGAGGCACAAGCCGTGCTCTGTTTTGAAAACATCAAGGCCATTCTCGAAGAAGCCGGGATGGAGATGGCCGATGTCGTGCGCTTCAACTGTTACGTGACAGATCGCGCGTATTTTCCGGTTTATGGTCGCGTGCGAAGCCGCTATGTCAGCTCCGATGCCTTCGCCTCGACCCTCGTGATCGTAACAGGCTTTACCCGTCCCGAATTCAAGGTCGAGGTCGAAGTGACCGCCGCCCGCTTCCCGGATCAGACATGAACGCGCCCGCCCCCAAGGTTTCCTTTGTTTCGCTCGGCTGCCCGAAGGCGCTGGTGGATTCTGAGCGCATTATCACGCGGTTGCGCGCTGAAGGTTATGAGCTGACAAAGACCCATGCCGGGGCTGATCTCGTGATCGTCAACACCTGCGGCTTTCTCGATTCAGCCAAGGCTGAATCGCTCGATGCCATCGGCAAGGGCATGTCGGAGAATGGCAAGGTCATCGTCACGGGCTGCATGGGCGCCGAACCGGAACAGATCCGCGAGGCCTATCCCGGCGTCGCCGCCATCACCGGCCCACAGGCCTATGAGAGCGTAATGAAGGCGGTGCATGAAGTGGCACCCCCGAAGCATGATCCGTTCCTGGATCTTGTGCCCGAACAGGGCGTGAAGCTCACGCCAAGGCATTACGCCTATCTGAAAATTTCCGAGGGCTGCAACAATCGCTGCACCTTCTGCATCATCCCAAAACTGCGCGGTGATCTCGTCTCGCGCCCTCTCGCAGATGTCATGCGTGAGGCAGAAAGGCTCGTTGCGGCGGGCGTGAAGGAAATTCTGGTCATTTCCCAGGATACCTCGGCTTATGGCGTCGATGTGAAGTACGCCCCAAGCGTTTGGAAAGATGTGGAATATCGCACGAAATTTCTCGATCTCGCGCAGGCCCTCTCCACCCTCGGGGTGTGGGTGCGGATGCACTATGTCTACCCCTACCCGCATGTCGATGACGTCATCCCGCTGATGGCGGAAGCGCATGCGAGCGGCGGGCGCATCTTGCCGTATCTCGATATCCCCTTCCAGCATGCGAGCCCGAATGTCCTGAAAGCCATGCGCCGCCCGGCGCATCAGGAAAAGACGCTCCAACGCATCCAGAAATGGCGAGAGATCTGCCCTGATCTCGCCGTGCGCTCGACCTTCATTGTCGGCTTTCCCGGCGAGTCAGAGGACGATTTCACCCAGCTCACCGATTTCCTCACAGAAGCGAAGCTCGAACGCGTGGGATGCTTCCAGTATGAGCCCGTGCGCGGCGCGACCGCGAACGACCTCGGCCTCGAGGCCGTGCCGAAAGAGCTTCAGCAGCAGCGTTATGATCGCTTCATGCGCCATCAGCAGCCGATTTCAGCGAAACTCCTGCAGCGCCGCGTCGGCAAGCGGATCAAGGTGATCATCGACGCACCCGGACCGACCGTCTCAAAGGGCCGCTCGGAATGGGATGCACCGGAAATCGACGGCGCGGTTTATGTCGCCTCGAAGCGCCCGCTGCGCGCAGGCGATATCGTCAGCGTGAAGATCGAGCGCGCCGACGCCTATGATCTTCACGGCATCGCGGTTTGAGGCCGCTTAAGGCACGAGAATCGTCGAACCCGTCGTCTGGCGACCTTCGAGCGCGACATGCGCATCAGCCGCATTCGTGAGCGGAAAACGCATCGGCTTCGAGACCTTGATCGTGCCTTTGGCAATCGCGCCGAGGAGGCGCTTCGCCATGGCCTGATAGGTCTTGGCGTCAGCAATATGCGTCATGAGTGTTGGGCGGGTGACATAAAGCGAGCCTTTGGCAGCGAGAATACCGAGATTCACGCTATCCACTGGCCCGGAGGCATTGCCGAAACTCACGAGGGTTCCGAACGGTTTCAGGCTATCCAGCGAACCGGCGAAGGTTGATTTGCCGACACCGTCGTAGACCACATCGCATTTCTTGCCCTTGGTGATCTCGCTGACGCGCTGGGCAAAATCCTCGGTCGAATAATTGATCACGTGGTCGCAGCCCGCCTTTTTGGCGAGTTTCAGCTTGTCGGCCGAGCCAGCGGTTCCGATCACTGTCGCGCCGAGAGACTTTGCCCATTGGCACAGAATGAGCCCTGTGCCACCGGCTGCGGCATGGACCAACACCACATGGCCCGGCTTCACCTTGAACGTGCGAAACAGCAGATATTCCGCCGTGAGACCTTTTAGGAAAACCGAAGCCGCTTCCTCGAAATTCACCTTCTTCGGCAACTTGACGAGCGCAGCCGCCTTCACATTCCGGCTCGCTGCATAGCCTCCGAGCGCGGTGGTGTAGACCACGCGATCACCCGGTTTGAGGCCTTTCACGTCCGGGCCGATGGCTTTCACGATGCCGGCTCCTTCATTGCCGGGGATGAACGGCATGGAGGGTGCGGCATAGAGCCCCGTGCGGAAATAGGTATCGATGAAATTGAGGCCGATCGCCTTCTGCTCAATCTGAACTTCGCCGGCACCCGGCTCAGCGAGCGCGATATCGGCAAGAGCCAGAACCTCTGGGCCACCATGGCGCGTGACCTGAACAACCTGAACCATCGGTAAAACCCTCATTGGACTGCGCAATCATAACGAGCTAGGCATCAAAGCCATCGTCACCCACGACCATTGAAGCGCTTGGCAACGCGGAAAACAAGGCGCAACCTAAAGGTATCGATTCAGATCTCTTCGTTGCCCAAGGACTACCCCAGCCCGTGACCATTCCGGTCGATGCTCCGTTCGCGCCCAAGCTTCTCTCGGTGCTCCGCGAAGGCTACGGGTTGGAAGCCCTCCGCAAGGATGCGATCGCCGGCCTGACGGTTGCGATCGTGGCTTTGCCACTCTCGATGGCAATTGCAATCGCCTCAGGTGCCGGCCCTGAAAGGGGGCTCTATACCGCGATCATTGGCGGATTTCTGATCTCAGCCCTTGGTGGTTCGCGCTATCAGGTCGGTGGTCCGGCGGGCGCCTTCATTGTGCTCGTCGCCGCAATCATTGAGCGGCATGGCTATGACGGCCTGCTGCTCGCGACCATGATGGCCGGGCTGATGATGATGGCCATCGGCTTTTTTAAACTCGGCACATTGATCAAGTTCATTCCGCCACCGGTGACGCTCGGTTTCACGGCAGGTATTGCGGTGATTATTTTTGCAAGTCAGATCAAGGATTTGCTGGGCCTTTCTCTTGCGATAAAAGAACCCGGCGCGCTCATTCCCAAGGTCATCACCCTGGGCGAGGCCCTGCCGAGCGTCAATCTCGCGGCCTGTTTCATCGCGTTCGGGACGATCGGATTGATCGCATTGACCAAGCGTTTCCGGCCGCACTGGCCGGTGCTGCTGATTGCGGTTGTGACAGCAACGACCTTGACGGCATTGCTGAACCTGCCGATCGAAACCATTGGTTCGCGGTTTGGCGCCGTGCCCTCGAGCCTGCCCGCACCGACCCTGCCGACCTTCGATCTCGCGCGGCTTGGCGCGCTCCTGCCCGATGCCATCGCGATTGCGCTGCTCGGTTCGATTGAGTCGCTGCTTTCGGCCGTTGTCGCTGACAGCATGACCGGGCGACGGCATCGCTCCAACACCGAACTCGTTGCGCAAGGCATCGCCAATATCGGCACGGCCTTGTTTGGCGGCATCACCGCCACGGGCACGATTGCCCGCACCGCCACCAATGTTCGCGCCGGCGCTCATGGCCCGGTCTCGGGTATGCTTCATGCGGTGTATTTGCTCGGGTTTATGCTGCTTTTGGCACCGCTCATGGCGAAAATTCCGCTGGCCGCGCTTGCCGGACTTCTGACCATTGTCGCCTGGAACATGGTCGAGAAGCACGCGATCACGAATCTGTTGCGCGGGCATCGCGCGGATGCCGCTGTGCTGGTGGCGACATTCCTGATCACCATTTTCCGCGATTTGACCGAAGGCATTCTCGTGGGTGTCTTGCTGGGTTCGATCCTGTTTGCCGTGCGGATGGCACAATTGGTGGAAGTCTCTTCTGGCTCGTCCTTTACCGACGAAACCGAAGAAACCCCGCTCGGCAATGGCGATGATCGGATCATCACTTACCGCATCTCGGGGCCGCTGTTTTTCGGGTCGACTCCGCGTTTTGGTGAAGTGATGAGCCGGATCGGCATCCGCCCGCGCTTCTATATCCTCGATCTCGCCTCGGTCCCCTTGGTTGATGCAAGCGGCTCGGAAGCGATTGCCGGCTTCGCTCGGCAAGCACGGGCACATGGTGCCCACGTCATCCTTGCGGCGGCGCGGGCGGATATCGCAGCAACCCTCAGGCACGACCCCGAAGTTGCGAAACATCTGATTTTTTCCGGCTCAGTCGCCGAGGCGCGCCAATATGCCCTCACAATGCCGGAATAAGCGGGTTGCCTGAGCACCTGATCAAAGGCACAGATCCTTCGCATGAAGCGTCCCAAAAGCGTTCCTGAAACCGATATTGTTGTCGCCGGCGGTGGCGCAGCCGGCCTCGCGACCGGCATCGCGCTCGCCAAGTCAGGCTTGCGCGTGGTGATCGTCGGCGTGCCCGAGGCGATCCGCGACGACGCACGCTCAGCAGCGCTTTTCACCTCCAGTTTCTCGTTTCTCGACCAGCATAACCTCGGCGACGCTTTGCGTGAGCGCGGCTGGCCATTGCGCGCCATTCGGATTGTCGACGTCACCGGCGCGCTCGTGCGCTCGCCAACCACCACATTCAAGGCGATCGAGATTGGCCAACCCGCTTTCGGCTGGAACATCGCGAATGCGGATATTCTCGATGTGCTGATCCAGGCGGCAAGCGGCATTCCCGGCCTGATGCTCGATCACGGATTGTTCGCGGCGCACAGGATCGAGGAAGGCTCAGTCGCCGTCACGCTGGCGGATGGCCGCTTTCTCAAAGCGAAACTCCTGATCGGCGCAGATGGACAGAAATCCGCCGTGCGTGAAGCCGCGGCGATCAAGGCGCGGATCAAGCCCTATCCGCAGGTGGCGATGACCTGCCGCGTCTCGCATCCGCGCGATCATGATGACATCTCGACTGAGTTTCACACCCGCGAAGGCCCCTTCACCTTTGTGCCGGCGGGCGAAAACCGCTCGGCTGTGGTCTGGTTGATGCGCCCCGAACAGGCGGAGCGGCGTATGGCGCTTTCCGGGCACGAATTGATGCGCGAAATGGAACGCATGAGCGGGCATTTCCTTGGGCCGCTTTCGCTGGAAGGGCCGCAGGGCCGCGTGCCGATGCAAAAGCTTGTTGCCGAGAAGCTGGTTTCAGAGCGCATAGCCCTCGTTGGCGAGGCCGCGCATGCCTTCCCGCCGATCGGCGCGCAGGGGCTTAATCTTGGTTTTCGCGATTGCGATGCCTTGGTGAAGCGGATCGTCGCGGCGCATCAGGCTGGTGAAGATATCGGCAGCCCAACCGTGCTCGATGCTTACGCGCGCGAGCGGCTTCTCGATGTCGAGGCACGCTCTGTCGGCGTGGATATGCTCAATACCGCCCTGATCGGCAACCTGCTGCCGCTCGATCTCGCACGCGCCGCGGGGTTGTCGCTGTTCAACGCGGTCCCACCCTTGCGCCGGATCGCTATGCGGATCGGTAGCGGCTTGCCGGCTTTCGGCGGCAAGACCTGAGCCTTACCAAACCGGTAGCTTGTTTTCGGAAATCAGCCAAAGCAGGCCCGTGACCGTGCCGATTGAGGCAAGCGTGCCCACCAGAACGCCGGATGAGGCGCGCTCGACCCAGGTGTTATACTGCCGCGCCATCACGAACACATTCAACGCCGGCGGCAGCGCCGACATCAGCGTGGCGGTGATGATCCAGACCCGGTCAAACCCGCCGATGAAACTTAGCAGAGAGAACACCAGGATCGGGTGAAGCACGAGCTTGACCAGCAAATGCAGTGGCATTTCAAACGGGATTTTCGTCAACGGGCGGAGCGCAACAGTAACACCGAGCGCAAACAAGGCCACAGGTGCGGCGGCGTTTTTCAAGAGTGTCAGGATCGTGTCGATTGCGACCGGCGGCTGCCACTGCAGGTAAGAGGCCAAGACCCCCGCAGCCGAGGCGATGTTAAAGGGATGCGTCACGATCCGGACAATCACAAGCCTTGCGGTCGCGAAGAATTTCATCTTCTCCGAGCCGCCAAGAGCCATCAAGAACGGCAAAAGCGTGAACAAGAGCACGGAATCGAACACAAAAATCAGCACCGTCGGCACCGCAGATTGCGGGCCGAGCGCTGCGAGTGTCAGCCCTGGACCCATATAGCCCACATTTGAATAGGCCCCGAGGTTACCCTGAATCGCGGCTTCGCGGATGTTGCCCTTCGAGGCGATGATGCCGATGCCAAACGAAATAACAAAGGCGATATACGTGCAGAGCGTGGTGGTGAGGATGAACCGCCAGTTTCCGAACTGCTCGAATGGTGTGGCGCTCATCAGCTTAAAGAAAAGGGAAGGCACCGCGACATAGACGATGAAGAAATTCATCCAGCGCATGCCATCTTCGGGCACTTTCGCGATCCGACCGGAGAAAAATCCGAGCAGGATCAGACCGAAAAACGGAAAGGCGAGCGAGATTACCGGGCTCATGGGGGGATTTCGGCTGATCCAGATGGTTTTGCGCTGCGCCGGGACGACTCAGCCTTTGAAAATGCAGCCCGCATCTTGACGGATCGGAGTTCGCCCGGAAAGAGAGAGACCGATAATCTCTTCGTCGCAAGGCCGGTAGCGCGGCTTTTGCATTGCCGGCCCGCAAATTTGCGGGTTCAGACCGGAAAAGCCGTGCCGCCGCCCCCATTCACCCTTTTCGAGCGCGCGCAATTCCGGCTTGAGGCCGCAGGCTTCGATCTTGGTTCCGGGCTGATCGGTGCCCTCGGGCCGGATCGCGCTGGGGCGATTGGGGCGGCGTGCTGGCGCAAGTTGGCTCCCCTCAACAAGCGTCATAAACGCGCTGAAGCGCATCTTCGCGCGGCCATGCCGGAACTCGGTGACGGAGAGATCACGCATATTCTAGATGAGATGTGGGCCAATCTCGGTCGAACCTCGGTAGAGGCTTTCCATCTCGAAAGGCTGATCCGCGAGCAAGAACGTTTCACGATTGCGCCAGAGTTGCACGAAGCCATTCGGGTCGCGAAAGCGCGTGGAGCGGTGTTCGTGTCGCTTCATCAAGGCAATTGGGAGCTCGCCTCCCCCCTCCTCCATCATCATGGGCTGCCGGTGGCCGGAGTCTACCAGCGGCTTCGGAATCCGATTGTCGATGAGCGGGCAACCCATGCGCGCGGGCCGTTTTATCAGCTTGGGCTCTACGCCAAGGGCAACGAGACAGCACGGCGATTGCTGCGCATTGTCGGCGATCACGGCACGGTGACGATCATGGCCGATCTGCGCGATCTTTCGGGCGTGAATGTCCCGTTTTTCGGCCAACCTGCACCCTCAACCCTGTTTCCGGCCTTGCTCGCGCGCGGGCGCGACGTGCCGATTTTCGCAGGCGTCGTGTTCCGGCGTGAAGGCGCGACATTTGAGGCCAAAGTGGCCGAAGTTCCCGTATCCCGTTCTGGCAATCGCGATGCCGATCTCACCGAGACCACCGCGGCGATCCAGCGGCAATTCGAAGCTTTCATCCGCGAGAGCCCCGGACAATGGATGTGGGGTCACCGGCGCTGGAGGCGCTAAGTTATTATTTTTTGCAATTTCTTCGGTCAACCGGCGTCCACTGGATCGTAAAATTCGATGAGACACGCTTTCGCGCGCTAGAATTCACGCGAAATGGCGCGCTTTACCCACTTGAGATAGCCAGCAAACTGCATAAGTTAATTCCCTAACAAGGGATCAAACGATGCAGAATCGTGATGGCAAATTCGGCTCCGCGAAATTCGCAATCGGTCAGGTTGTGCGCCACCGGTTTTATCCGTTTCGCGGCGTGATCTTTGATGTCGATCCGGAATTCGCCAATTCTGAGGATTGGTGGCTCTCGATTCCCGAGCATCTGCGCCCGCGCAAAGACCAGCCCTTTTACCACCTCTTCGCAGAAAACGCTGAAAGCGAATACATTGCTTACGTCTCGGAGCAGAACCTGCTTGCGGATGAATCCGACCGCCCGTTGCGGCATCCGCAGATCCAAGATCATTTTCGCAAGGTGCGCGACGGCCGTTTTCAGGTGAAAAACACGGCCAGCCTGAACTGAGCGATTTGGCCTTCGGCAGAAAAAAGCCCGGCATTTCTGCCGGGCTTTTGCATCCTATTGGGGCAAAATCCGGTTATTGCGGCTGTGCGCCCTGGCGCTGACGCATCAGCTCTTCGCCGCGACGACGCAGATCATCCGAACCGGGCTGAGCGGCGCCCTGCTGGGCACGAGCGGCGTCTTCGCGCATTTTCTGCAAGGTCGCAGGGTCAAGGCCCGCGCTGTCATACATTTTTGAGAAGCCATCAAGCGGAACTTCGAAGTTCACTTCCTGAGCGAACTGGTTCTGCATATCGAGGCGCATGACCTTGCCTCTCTTGATCAGGTTGACCGCGGCGTCATTGAGCTCGATCTCAACGAAGCAGCCTTCCTGCGAGCAAATCTGGAAGCGGCCGGCGATCGGGTTCAACCCTTCAGTCGAAAGGCGCACTCCCGGCGGGATCATGAAGGTGAGCGGAACAAGGATGCGCGCGAAGCGGCGCGGATCATCCTTCACCTGATAGACCGCAAGGCCCATGACTGGCTGATTGTTCTCAGCCACGAAATCCCGCGTTGTGTAGCAAACAGTCTTTTTCGCGACGGGGTCTTCATCACAAACCTTGATCCAGTCCGGCTGGTAGGGCGCGGCCTTGAGCGGCACCTTCACGGCAGCGGGCGGCTGCTGGGGCGCTGCCGCGGCTGGTTGCTGCTGCGCCGGTTGGGCCGGGCGCTGCTGAGCGCTGGCGCCGAAAGCGAACACAGCGGCTGCGGCAACCGCAATCAGACCAATGGTGACGTTCTTTGTCATTGTCGGGGTATCCCCTGTTTTAGGCAAAATCTTGAATTCGAGCCTGCTTATGCGATTTCGAGCGGGAACCGCAACCCCTGCAAGGGAAATTCAGCGGCATCCTCCGTCCGTCTTTCCTATGGAATGCGGCTGAAGCGTGACTGTTGCTGAAATCGCCAGCGCTCATGGCAAGTTTGCATCGATCCGCTATTCTCCGGTCATGATGAAGCGACGAATCACGGGACTGACGCTGGCCCGCCGCGAAGTTTTGGCCGGTATGGGCGCGCTGGCGCTGACTGGGGGATCGACTGCGCCTCTGGGGGCTGACGATGCCCCGCATCGTCACGGCATCGCGATGCATGGCGAACCGGCCTTGCCGCCCGATTTTGCGCATCTTCCTTTCGCCAACCCGAATGCCCCCAAGGGCGGGCAGTTCCGGCAGGCGATTTTTGGTTCGTTTGATACGCTCAATTCGATGAGCGTGCGCGGCAATGCACCACCCGTGATGGTGCCATTCATCGTTCA
>JBOFZC010000053.1:0-2741 GCA_051654985.1 Rhabdaerophilum sp. | reverse complement strand
GCATCCACATGCACGAGCGGGATGTTGTAATGGCCGCGGAACAAGCTCACGACCTGCTCTGACTCGCCTTTGCGCATCAGGCCGTGATCGACATACACGCAGGTCAGCTGATCGCCCACGGCTTCGTGGATCAACACGGCAGCAACGGAGGAATCGACCCCGCCCGAGAGTCCGCAGATCACCCTGCCTTTGCCGACCTGTTCGCGGATCTTTGCGATCATCTCGGCGCGATAGGCGCCCATTGTCCAGTCGGATTTCAGACCGGCAATGTTGTGGACGAAATTCGCGATCAGCTTGCCGCCATCGGGCGTGTGCACCACTTCGGGATGGAACATGGTGGTGTAAATGCGCCGCTTTTCATCTGACGCGATCGCGAACGGCGCGTTCTCGGATGTGGCTTTCACCGTAAAACCGTCGGGGAGTTTGGTGACACGGTCGCCGTGGCTCATCCAGACGGGGTAGCGCTGGCCCACTTCCCAGAGCTTGTCGAAGAGGGCGCTCGCTTCCTTGATCTCGATATCGGCGCGGCCAAACTCCGCTGCATGCCCGCCTTCCACCACACCGCCGAGCTGCACGGCAGTCGTCTGCTGGCCATAGCAGATCGCCATGATGGGCAATCCGGATTGAAACACCGCCTCGGGGGCGCGCGGCGAGCCCTCGCGCGTCACGCTATCCGGACCACCAGAGAGGATAACCGCCTTGGGACGAAGCTTCAGGAAAGCTTCATCGGCCTTCTGAAAGGGGTGGATTTCGCAATAAACCCCGGTTTCGCGCACGCGCCGCGCGATGAGCTGCGTCACCTGCGAGCCGAAATCGATGATGAGAACGGTATCGTGGTTGGGGATGGTCATCACGTCCCTCTAGCGGATCAGGTTTTCCGGCTCATCACAGCGATGAAGAAGCCGTCGGTATTCGTGCGATGCGGCGAAAGCAACAGGCCGAGGCTGGTTGCGTCCTTATGATGCGCGATTGTCCCCAAACCTTGGGCCTTGGCGTTTTCCGTAGGATCGACAATCGCAAAATCGGGGTTCGCCGCGAGGAAGGCTTTGACCTGCGCGCCGTTCTCTGAATCCAGAAGAGAGCAGGTGATATAAACGAACCGTCCGCCCGGTTTCACATAACGCTTGGCGTCAGCGAGCACGTTGCGCTGTTCCTCGCAACGCATCTCAAGGGCGTTGGGACGCAGGCGCCATTTCGCATCGGGATGGCGCCGCCAAGTGCCCACGCCCGTGCAGGGCGCATCGACAAGGACGAGATCGCATTTGCCCGCAAGATCTTTGAGATCGGGTGCGGCTTTGCCCTTCGGCGTGCGAACCTGAACGTTCCGCACGCCAGCGCGCGTGACGCGATCATGGATGGGGGCCAAGCGACGTGCATCATTGTCGGTTGCGAAAATCTGGCCCTTGTTGTTCATCTCCGCGGCCATCGCGAGGGTTTTGCCACCGCCGCCAGCGCAATAGTCGAGCACTTGCATGCCGGCTTTCGCGCCCGCGAGAAGTGACGCCAGCTGGCTACCCTCGTCCTGAATTTCGATCGCGCCTTTCAGAAAAGCCGGCTCGGCCTGCACATAGGGTGCGCGCCCCTCGGCATTTGGCTTGAGACGTAAGCCATAGGGCGACAAGGCGGTGAGCTCAGGTTCCAAGTGCCCGATGGCTTCCAGCGCTTTAACGGGGATGATTTTCAGCGCGTTCACCCGCAAATCCACCGGAGCACGAGATGAGAGCGCCTTGGCCTCCTCGACGCGCGTGTCGCCGAAACTTTTCGCGAGTTCCTCGTCGAGCCATGCGGGGTAATTGCCGCGCACTTCGGCGGGAGCGGCCGAGAGATCGGCTTTCGCAAGGGCCAAGCGTTCGGTCTCGCTCAGCGGTTCCGGCGCAAAACGCTCGCCCGAGCAGAGCGATGAAATGGCTTCGACCTCCATGCCGCGCAGCAGGCGCAGCATGCCGAGAAGGCTTGCGCGGCCATTCTCATCTCCATCTCGCAACCCCATGATCCATTGCGCCGAGGCCTTCACACGCAAGGTGTCGTGCACAAGATTGCCGATCGCATTCCGATCGCCAGAGCCGGCGTAACGGTTCGCCTTGCCCCAATCCGCGAGCACGGTGGAAAGCGGGCGCTTGAAGGCGAGAATCTCGTCGAGAAGCGCGATGGCAGCGGAAAGGCGGGCGGCGGGGGTCATGGGGCAGCGCTTGAAGGAGGGGGGCTCTGAAGTCAAGCCACTCGGAGCGCAGTTACCTTTTCGTGACCATTTCCAGTCAAAAGCGAGGGTGCGCCGCTTTTCCGCCACGTTTGGGGATGAAGGCGACGGGGTTCAAAAAAGTCTGGAGTTCTCCCATGAAGATCATCAAAGGCCTGCTGGCCGCCGCCCTCCTGGTTTCGGTTGCCGCTTGTGCCTCGACGCAGGCCCAGCAAACCGACCTCAACCCGCCTGCCAAGCGCTTGGATGCCAAGACGCAGCTGGAATGCGGTTCGAATCGCGCCTGCCGCTAAGCCTTGCGCTCTTTTGAGATTAAAAAGCCCGCTGCGAAGCGGGCTTTTTTGTTGCCGAAAAGATGTTTTCCCGTCCGACCTTTCAGGCCGCCGGGAATGACAGCAAGAGCCGTCACACCCGTGTCGGATAATTCGGGCTTTCGCGCGTGATCGTCACGTCATGCGTGTGGCTTTCGCGAAGCCCGGCATTGGTGATGCGGATGAATTCGGCTTTTTCCTGAAGCTCGGGGATGGTTTTCGCCCCGACATAA
>JBOFZC010000052.1:0-3709 GCA_051654985.1 Rhabdaerophilum sp. | reverse complement strand
GATGCCGGGTATGGAGCCCGCCCATGCGTTGCAACTCGCCGCCAGCGCCGAGGTGCGTTCCGAGCACCCCTTGGCACGTGCAATTCTCGATGAGGCCACAGCGCAAGGGCTCGCGCCACTTCCGGCGAGCGAGGTCACTGTCTCGCCGGGGGCAGGCCTGTCGGCCAGGGTCGGCAACGAGTCGGTATTGATCGGAAGCGCAGCATTTCTGCACGATGAGGGCATAGGGATGCCAACTGAGCGGTTTCCGGAGTCGGATTCAGGGTCAGAGGTCCATATCGCGATTGCCGGGAGTTATGCGGGGATGTTTCGCATCGCCGATCCTCTCCGCGCCTCGGCGCCGGATGCGCTCAACGCTTTGCGCGCAGAGGGTTTGAGCTTCGCGATGATCACCGGCGATCAGCGCGCAGCGGCCGAGGCTATCGCTGCGCCACTGGGTATCACCGATGTGATCGCGCAGGCCACACCCGCCGGCAAAGTCGCCGCCATCGAACAATTGCGCCAATCCGGCGAGGCGATTGGGTTCGTCGGTGATGGCATCAATGATGCCCCCGTGCTCGCAGCCGCTGACCTCGGCATCGCGATCGGGCAAGGCACAGATGTCGCGATCGAAGCCGCCGATATCGTTTTGCTTCGCCCGGATCTTCACGCGCTGGCCGATGCCGTGCGCTTATCACGCGCCACACTCCTCAACATTCGCGAAAATCTCATCTGGGCTTTCGGCTACAATGTGGCCCTCGTCCCGATTGCCGCAGGAGCGCTCTACCCGTTCACGGGCACCCTTCTCTCGCCAATGCTGGCGGCGGGGGCAATGGCCTTCTCCTCGCTGAGCGTGGTGCTCAATGCCTTGCGCCTGAAGCGTGTTTAGGCGGCGACTTTTTTGAGAGCCTCGACAGCGAGTATGTCTGTCACCGCCCTCGCCGATGCGAAAGCACGGCCAATGCCAATGAGGATCGGAGCACCTTCCGGCAGGGTTTTCACACCTTCGGCGACCTCTCCCAGCGTGCCAAACCAGCGCGCTTCCTCGGGGCGCGAAATCGAGGCAACCGCGACCACTGGCGTATCGGCGCCGATTCCTTTCCCAAGGAAAGCATCGCGGATCGGCCCGGCCATGCGCGCACCCATATAGATCACTGTTGTCGTGAAGGGGTCAGCGGCCTTGGCCCAGTCGATCGTTTCGGGAATTTCGCCTTTGCGCGAATGGCCGGTGATGATCGAGAGCCGCTGCGCGTGATCGCGATGCGTGAGCGAGATGTTGAGGCTCGCCGCCATACCCTGCGCCGAGGTGATGCCCGGGACGACACTGACCGGGATGCCCGCCGCTTCCAGCGCCTCGATCTCCTCGCCGGCGCGACCGAAGATCATCGGGTCGCCGCTTTTCAAACGCACGACATGCTTGCCTTGGCCCGCCAGCTTGAGCATCAGCGCGTTGATGTCGCTCTGCGAGCAGCTTTCCCGCGCGCCGCGTTTTCCAACCATCATCCTCTTCGCCTCGCGTCGCGCAAGTTCGAGAACGCCCTCCGAAATCAGATCATCGAAGAGAATGACATCCGCCGATTGAAGCGCACGCACGGCCTTCAATGTGAGGAGTTCCGGATCACCCGGCCCCGCGCCGACGAGCGTAACACGCCCGCCGGATGCTTCCTGACCGATGCGAATATCTTCGATCAGCCGGGTGAGTTCACTTTCGGTTTCGGCCCTCGGCGAAGGCCCGAAGGCCCGATCAGCGAAGCTTTCCCAGAATGCGCGGCGTTGCGGACCGGGAGCGAGACGCTCCAAAACAGCATCTCGGATTTTCCGCGCCATGCCAGCCCAATCGGTCAGCGAAGGCGGTAGCAAAGTCTCGATTTTCCGCCGCACAGCCTGTCCGAGAATGGGCGCTGCACCATCGGTCGAAATGCCGATGACAACTGGAGAACGGTTGACCACCGAGCCGAAAATGAAATCGCAGGTCGCGGGTTTATCGACCGTGTTCACCGGGACACCCGCAGCTTTTGCCGCACAGCGGAAAGCCTTGGCCTCGGCTTCATCCTCGAAATCGCCGACGGCGATCGCGGCGCCTTGAAACACATCGATCGCCCAGGGGCGTTCATGAAGTCGCAGCGAACCTGCCGCCGCGCCGCGTTCAATCAACGCAAGCATATCGGCCGAGGCCTCATCCGTATAAACTTCCACATCAGCGCCTGAAGCCGCCAGAAGTTCGGCCTTCCAGGCCGCGCCAGCCGAGTAGCCGGCAAGCACGGCACGCTTGCCCTGAAGATCAAAGAAGACAGGCAGCTTGGAAAGGGCTCCAAGCCGGTTCGGACCGGCTTCAGCCGGCTTTCTCGAGGACGTGCTCATCCAACAACCTCCTGATTTCACTCCGACAGGAGCCGCAATTTGTGCCCGCTTTCAGGGCTTCGCCCACCGCATCGATGCTGATCGCCCCGCCATCACGAATCGCCGTGACGATTTGGTTCACACCCACGGCAAAGCAGGCGCAGATGATGGCCCCGGGATCGGGCCGGTCTGCTCCGCCACGCCCAGCCAGGAGATGCAGGCGCGTCGACCCACCGATTTTCTCGGCGAGCGCCATCGTCACGAAGGATTTCGCGATATCCACCGGCTCCGGGCCTACAAACAGCGCGCCGATCAGCTTGTCGCCAACAAAGGCGGCGAGCCGTGCGAGCCCGGCCTGGCGATCGTAAAACGCAACCCATTCGGCCTCAGCCGGAGCGTTGAGCAATCGGGCGGCGAAGGCGTGCCAGTCGGCAATCGGCTCATCGCCCGCGAGTTCCAACCGATAGCCGCCCTCGGCGCGCGCCAAAGCCCAATAGGCGCATTCCCGAGTGGAAGGCGCATCGGTCGAGATCGCAAAGCCATACCATTCTGCCGCGAAAGGACGGATCATAGCCGCACAAGCCTTGAGACCGGGCTGCCCGGATGTGGGATCGGTCGCGGGATGCGTTGCGGCATTGATGCGCGCGCGGCTCGCGAATTGATCGGTCCAATGCATCGGCACGAAGATCGAGCCCGGCCTTTGTGCTGTTGTGAGATTGGCCCGGAAAAGCCCGCGGCCATAAGCAGTTTCGACGCTCACGACATCATCGACCTCGATGCCACTGGCCTCGGCATCTGCGGGGTGGATGTCGCAGAAGGGCTCCGTGAAATGGCTCATCAGGCGCTGGGTTTTCCCGGTGCGCGTCATCGTATGCCATTGGTCGCGGATGCGCCCGGTATTGAGCCAGAGCGGGAAATCCGCGCTCACGGCCTTGCCACTTGAGCGTGGCTGAACCGCAAGAAAGCGCGCCTTGCGGTCCGGCGTGTAAAATTTCCCTTCAGCGAAAAACCGCGTTTCGCCAGGTTTTTCGCCCGCGCGCTGCGGCCATAGGAAGGGCTGGAGCGCATCAAACTCTGTGGAGGATATTTCCGCATAAGCCGAGATGTCGAAATCGCGCGTATCTTCATTCTCGAAGCCCGAGAGGGCGGCATGTTCGGCAAAGATCGCGGCAGCATCAGCAAATTCAAAGCCGGCAAAGCCCATGCGTTTGCCCACTTCCGCGAGATGCCACCAATCGGGCTTCACTTCACCCGGAAGTGGAAGAAACCGGCGCTGGCGCGAGATCCGTCGCTCGGAATTTGTCACCGTCCCATCTTTTTCGGCCCAAGCTGCCGCAGGCAGCAGCACATGCGCAAAGCGGGTCGTGTCGGTCTGGCGAATCGCGTCCGA
>JBOFZC010000051.1:0-10488 GCA_051654985.1 Rhabdaerophilum sp. | reverse complement strand
GCCGAGAAAAACGGCATCCACGCCACGGGCACGCCCCAGAATTCCAGGGTCGCGTTCTCGTAATAGACGCGGCGCTCGGAGTTTTTGTGGATGATCCGCGCGGCTTTCACCTGCCAAAGCGGGGGCCGCTCGGGATTGTCCTTGCACGGCTCGCAGGCCGTGAACGTTCCGCGTTCAAACACTGTGGTTTCGCCATCCGTGCGTTCGGCGCGCGGAGACGAGAAGCGGGTGCGCTGCGCTGATTCAACGCGCAAGCTATCAATGAAACCATCCCGGAAATTGTCGCTCAGCTCGAAGCGGCTGCCGAAGGTCTTGGTGCCGTCGGCATCCGTGAGTTTGGCATTGCCTTCTGCGAAGACGCGCTTCGTTTTCCGGTCGTAGATAACCTTGTCGGCTTCGAGCACCTTGCCCTGATAATGGATCTGCACATCGCCCAGTGCGGTGACGCGATCATTGTCGCGGTCGTAGACGATCTCACGCGCATCCACGAGCATGCGCGAGCGCTGACCGGGCGCATTTTGGCCTGCGAGGCGCTCGTTCAGGGTCTGAGCCTTGGCCCGCTCAGCAAGCCCTGGAATGCCCGTCAAAACGAGTGCACCCAAAGCGGCAAAACACGCTTTGCGAAGCGTTAACCATTTTCGAGGATTGTGCGGAAATAAGGTGCTCATCACCCGTCTTCCTTGTCGAGAAGGACGAGTACTCCCAGTGCCGAGGCAACAGCAGGGGCCACCCAGGCAGCGAGCGCGGCCGAGACCACACCTGCATTTCCCAGGTCTTCTGCGACTTCCGTCGCTACATAAAGGCCAAAACCTGCCGTCACGCCACCAAGCACCATCTTTGCTAGACCACCAGAACGCAAAAATTTTAATGAAAAACAAGCGGCAACAAGAACCATCGCGACCAGCAAGGCCGGTCGCGCCCAAAGAGTCTGATAAATGAGGCGATACCGCGTCGCGTCGAGGCCTGCAAGTTCCAGTCGGTCGATGATGTGCGGGAGCGACCAGAAGGACACAGCTTGCCCTGGCCCGAGTGCCGAGCGAACCTCTTCGCCTGTCAGGTTAGAAGCAACGAGATAGGCGGAAACTGTCTCCGGTTCGAGATCGACGGAAACCACGCGCGCATTTTCCAAACGCCAATAGCCGTTGCGCAAAACCGCCGTCGGAGCCTCGATTCGCTCCAGCAGCTGACCCTTGTCGTCGAGCAGCAGGAACTGCACGGAACGGAGGGTGTCCGTCGCGGAATCCAGCGAGGTCGCACGGATGATGGCCTCGCCGTCAATCGAACGCTGGCGTAGCCAGATCACCCGGCCCAAAGTTGCACCACCGCGCCGGAAGATATGCGCTTCCATCTCGTTGGCGCGATCTTTCAAAATGGTCGCGATGGGGTTGTAGGCCGTGGTCACGAAGCCGCCGATCACAACGGCAACGAGCAGGGCCGGCGTGAGAAACTGCCAGGCGGAATAACCGGCAGCGCGCGCGACCACCAATTCCAGCTTCCGCGAGAGGCCGATGAAAGTGGCCATCGCACCGAACAGCACTCCGAAGGGGACGACCTGCTCGGCGGTGGAGGGCGTGCGATAAAGCGCGAGCTTGGCCATGGTTCCAGTGGAAGCCCCGACCGCATCACCGGCGCGGCGCATCAGCTCCACAAAATCGAGCGTGTAGATCAGCCCAAAAATTGTCGCGAGCACGATGAAAATCGCGGTCGCAAAACGGCGAGCAAAATAGAGCCCAAGCGTGCGCCCCATCATGCCGCCGATCTCCAGCCATTCGGTAAGAGCCGCTGTCCCATAGCGCTGAGCTGATCCCATTTTCGGCTAAAGAATTGCGAGCGTTTGATCGGACGCATGGAACGCCATGCGATCAAGCTTGCGATGAGCGTTGCGCTGATGGGCACGAGATACATCACGGGAACACCAACAGCAGAGCGAACCGTGAAGCTCGCAGCTGCAAAACCGGCAATGCGCATTGCAATCAAAGCAACAACCGCTCCGAAAATCGCCTGACCTCGACCCTGGCGGGTGGTCCGCGGATTCCCCAGTGCAGCAAAGGCAATTGCCAGTGTCGCGATCGGGTAGAGCGGGTTGGTCAAGCGATCATGCAGCTCGGCCCTGAAGCGCCCGAAAATCGAACGAACATAGGGATCTTTCGGATCGAGCTTGAACAACAATTCCCGCGTGCGCCATTCCCTCGGCTTGAACTGGATTTGCCCGCCGGCCTGCTCGAACTGGTCAAGGTCAAACACGTAGCGTTCAAAGGCGATGAGCGAAGCCCCGCGCTGGCCGCTCTCCTGGCGCTGCATGGAGCCATTTTCGAGGACGAGATAGGTCGCCTGATCCACCTCGACCACCTGACCGCGCTCGGCCAGATAAACTGCGTGGAGCCTTGGGTCGCGCGAGTCGTGGATCATCACCCCGCCCATCGCGCCGCCCTGAACCCGCTCACGGAAATGAAACACGAGCCCCTTGTCGAGGTCGACGAATTTCCCCTCTTGGAGAATGCGCGTCACGACATCGGCGCGCACCTTGCTGATCAATGTGCGCAAGGAGCGGAAACTCTCGGGCATCGCATAGAGTGTCATCGTGCCCACAAGCGTGCACACGATGATCGTGAGGATTGCAAAGGGTCGCAAAATGGTGACCGGCGAGATACCAGCAGCGCTCATCACGATCAATTCGCTGTCGGAATTCAAACGGTTGAGCGTGTAGAGAATGGCAATGAACAGAGCCAAAGGCGCAATAATCATGACCAGAGCCGGGATGCCGAGCATCGTCACTTCAAGGAAGATCAGGATGGTCTGCCCTTTGCCCGTCACGAGGTTCAATTCGCGCAAGGCTTGGCTCAACCAGATGATCGCGGTAAGCGCGACAAGGGTGGCAGCGAAGGCCACCGCCGCGAGCCGGAAAATATAGCGTTCGACCATCAACATATTAGGGTGTGCACCTATCAACCGAGGCGTTTTGACGCGAGACGGATTTGGTGTTCAGGTTTTCTGGCTTGATCTGAAGGAAGCCGGCTGGCTTTCGAAGATCAAGACGGGAGAGATGACCCAAATCCGCCGTGCCGCAGGTGGGGTTTTGAAACGAAACTTCCTCGTAACCATCTCTTGCCCTGACCGATGTCAGGGCGGCGAGCTGTTTACGGCTATTTTCGCTTCTAAACCTAATCAAAATCGCCTCGGTTGATGGGTGCACACCCTAGTTCCCTGCCGTGAAATCAGGGCGGGCGCAAGGCAAGTTCGCGTGAAAGGCGGCGGAGTTTTGTCGGCGTGACAATGCTGCACTTGCAGGGCGCTGCGATCCGCTTCAGTTTCTCACCAAGGGCACAGCGGTGAATCGGCTTTAGCCCGTCTTTTTTGATCGGATCGGGGAATAGAATGTCGTCGGGTCTCACCTTGTCTTTCGTGCCGCTCGCCCAGCAAGGGGCAGGACCGGTTCTCGCGGTTCTCGCGGGCAAATCCGGGCTTGCACCGGAGGCAGTGCAACGCTTCGGTGAAACCGCTGCGCAGCGCCTTGCTCAGGCAATGGAGGCGGAGAGCTTCAAGGGCAAGTCCGGTTCGTCCCTCGCCTTGCCAGCGGAGGCTGGGTTTGGCGACAAGCCCATGCACATCGTGATCATCGGTTCTGAGGGTGACGAGGACACGTCAACGCCCGGGTTCGTGCGGCTTGGAGGACAGGTCTACACGAAGCTGCCGAAAGGGCGTGATGCCTCGGTGCTGCTGATCGGCCCGAAAGGCCCGCTTTCGTCCGAAGAAGCGGCTGATTTCGCGCTCGGCATGAAGCTCGCGGCCTATAAATTCGACCTCTATATCACCAAGAAAAAGCCGGACGAGAATGGCAGCGCGAAATCTGTTTTGCTGCATGTGGCAGACCCTGTCGCAACGCGCCGTGTGATGAAATCGCGCGAGGCGATCTACGAAGGCGTCGAGATCGCGCGCGATCTCGTCAACGAGCCGCCGAATGTTCTGACCCCAGTGGAATTTGCGGCACGCGCGGAAAAACTCGAAAAACTCGGCGTGGAGATCGAGATTCTCGACGAAAAAATGATGAAAAAGCTTGGCATGCGCGCGCTTCTCGGCGTGGGGCAGGGCTCGGCACAGGAAAGCCGGGTCGTCATCATGAAATGGATGGGGGCGCGGAACGAGAAGGCCCCGCCCATCGCCTTTATCGGCAAAGGCGTTGTGTTTGATACCGGCGGTATCTCGATCAAGCCCGCTGCGGGCATGGAAGACATGAAGGGCGACATGGCGGGTGCTGCTGCCGTTGTTGGCCTCATGCACGCGCTGGCAAGCCGCAAAGCCAAAGCGAATGTCATCGGCGCGATCGGCCTCGTCGAGAATATGCCTGATGGCAATGCCCAGCGCCCCGGCGATATCGTGAAATCGATGTCGGGCCAGACGATCGAAATCATCAACACCGACGCAGAGGGACGCCTCGTGCTGGCCGATGTGCTTTGGCACGTGAAACAGAAATACAACCCGAAATTCATGGTCAATCTCGCGACCCTTACCGGCGCAATTCTGGTGGCTCTGGGGCAGGAATTCGCAGGTCTCTTCTCCAACAATGATGAATTGGCCGAGCGATTGTTCAAATCCGGCAAGGCTACGGGGGAAAAGCTCTGGCGCATGCCCCTTCACGCTGAATTCGACAAGATGATCGACAGCAAGTTCGCGGACATGAAGAATTCCGGTGGGCGCTATGGAGGTTCGATCACGGCCGCGCATTTCCTCCAGCGCCATGTCGATGGCTGCCCCTGGGCGCATCTTGATATCGCCGGCACCGCGATGGGATCACCGGTGACCGATATCAACAAGGGCTGGTCCTCGGGGTTTGGCGTGCGCTTGCTCGATCGGCTGGTGGCGGACCATTATGAAGGCTAATCGACCTTCATGACGGAAATTCTCTTCTATCACTTGACCGGTCAGCGCCTCGAACAGGTTTTGCCGCAACTCCTTGAGAAATCAATGGAACGCGGCTGGAATGCCGTGATCCGCGCGGGCTCGGATGAACGCCTCGCGGCCCTCGACGAAGCGCTCTGGACCTATTCGGAGCAGAGCTTCCTGCCGCATGGCCGCGAGGAGGATGGCGAGCCGGAGCATCAACCCATCCTTCTCACCACGAAAGACACGCGCATCAACGATCCCGGCGTGATCTTCCTCGTCGACCGCGCCAAACTCCCCAGCGAGTACGACGTCGAGCGCCTCGTGCTGATGTTCGATGGCGACGACCCGGAAGCGCTTGATGACGCTCGCGCGGCCTGGAAAGCCATCAAGGGCCTCGGGCACCCCGCGACCTATTGGCAGCAGGAAGGCGGGCGATGGGTGAAGAAGGCGGGGTGAGGGGCCTTATGCCCCCTCAAGCTCGCCCATCACGCCGAGCCATTCCTCTTCCGCCGCGGACAATCTCTCCGCGAGCATCGCACGGTCCTTTGCGAGTTGGCTCGCCTTTGCCGGTTGATCTCGGAAGATCGCGGGATTGGCCAGCGCCTCGTCGGCCCGCGCGAGGAGGGTGGTGAGCTTCTCCACTTGCTGTTCCAGTGTTTTAGCCTTTTCGCGCAACGGCTTAAGATTCTGGCGTTTCTCAGCAGCCACGCGCCGATCTTCCTTTTGAGAAGAGGCGAGCTCTAATGCCTCGCGCTTGCCGACATCTTTTCGTCCTTCAAGCACCTGTTTGGCGTAGGCGTCGAGGTCATCGTTGAACGGTTTGACGCGCCCCTCGGCCACCAGCCATAGGCGGTCGCAAGCTGCATCGAGCAAGGCGCGATCGTGACTCACGATGATCACCGCGCCTTTGTATTCTGCGAGCGCTTCGACGAGGGCATCGCGCATCGGGATATCGAGATGGTTGGTGGGCTCGTCGAGAATGAGGAGATGTGGCCCCTCGAATGCCGCGAGACCGAGGAGCAACCGCGCCTTCTCGCCGCCGGAAAGGCTGGAAATGGGCGTTTCCGCCTTCTCTGCCGGAAAACCGAGCCGTGCGGCAGCGGAGCGCACAATAGCCTCACCGGCTTGAGGCATTTTGCGGCGCACGAGCAAAACCGGCGTCGCCGAGGGTTCGAGTTCATCGAGCTGGTGCTGCGCAAAGTAGGCGATGTTCATTCCCCGTGCACGGATGATCTGCCCGGTTTTCACGTCGATCCGCCCTGCGATGAGCTTCACGAGAGTGGATTTGCCGTTGCCGTTCTGGCCGAGAAGGCCGATGCGATCGTCATCGGAAATCGCGAGCGTGAGGCCTGCAAGCACGGTACGATCGCCATAGCCAGTGGACGCCGCTTCCATCGAGATGATGGGCGGTTGCAATGGCTTTTCCGGGTTGGGAAGGCGGATTTCTGCTGCTTCTTCGCGCGCGAAAGTCGCGACAGGCCCGAGTTTCTCAAGTCGTTTCACGCGGCTCTGCGCTTGTTTTGCCTTCGACGCCTTAGCCTTGAAGCGATCGATAAAGGCCTGCAGATGCGCGCGCTCGGCGGCTTGCTTATCTGCGGCTTTTTCGGCGAGCATCGCCTTTTCGGCACGCTGGCGGGCAAAGCTCGAATAGCCCCCGCGATAGAGCGTGAGTTTGCCGCGATCGAGATGCAAAGTGTGATCCGTGACCTCATCGAGGAAGTCGCGGTCATGGGATATCACGAGAAGTGTGTGCGGGTAGCGCTTCAAATGCTCGGTGAGCCAAAACGCACCCTCGATATCGAGATAGTTCGTGGGTTCATCGAGCAACAATAGGTCGGGCTCACGAAACAGCACCGCCGCGAGTGCCACGCGCATCCGCCACCCGCCCGAAAACTCCGAACAGGGGCGGTGAATATCCTCTGCCGAAAACCCAAGGCCGGAGAGAATGGCGGCGGCACGCGCCGGCGCGGCTTCGGCACCAATGTCCGAGAGGCGCAGCTGAATGTCGGCGATGCGCAGCGGGTCCGTCGCGGTTTCCGCCTCCTGGAGCAATGCGAGGCGCTCGCTATCCGCCGCGAGAACGGTTTCGAGCAAGGTATCCGGACCGCCCGGCGCTTCTTGCGAAACATGGCTTAGGATCGCGTTGCGCGGCATGCTGATTGTGCCGCTTTCCAGCGCGATTTCACCGAGTACCAGCCGGAAAAGGGTCGATTTCCCGCAACCATTGCGGCCGATCAGCCCGACGCGCGCGCCCTCCGGCAATTGCGCGGTGGCATTGTCGAGCAGCAGGCGGTTGCCAAGGCGATAAGTGAGGGCAGCGAGCGAGAGCATCGCGCGGGGCTATAGCGGGGGAAGATGCCCTTTGTCACGCCTGCATTTGCACCCTCAAAGTGCGGTCGAAAACAAACAAGAAAGAAGCTCTTTCGCTGACGAAACGCTTCGCTCTTGAGTTTGCGACCCTCGCGGGCTATTCGGCCCGCGAGATATGATTTGCAAACCAGAGAGCAGGCCTATGAACATTCAGCGTACTTTCTCCATCATCAAGCCCGACGCGACCGAGCGGAACCTCACCGGCGCGGTCAACGCCGTGATCGAGGGTGCTGGCCTCCGGATCATTGCGCAAAAGCGCATGTTGATGTCGCGCCGTGAGGCCGAAGCCTTCTACGCCGTGCACAAGGAGCGTCCGTTCTTTGGTGAGCTCGTCGATTTCATGATCTCCGCTCCGGTTGTGGTGCAGGTTCTCGAAGGCGAGAACGCGGTTTTGCGCTATCGCGAGATTATGGGCGCCACGAACCCGGCCAATGCTGCTGAAGGCACAATCCGCAAGAAGTTTGCCCGTTCCGTCGGCGAGAACTCGGTGCATGGTTCTGATAGCCCCGAGAATGCCGCGATTGAAATCGCGCAGTTTTTCTCGGGCAACGAGATCACGGGTTGAGCAAAACCTATCTTGATAAGAGCAAAGGCCGGGCCCTCGAGCCCGGCCTTTGCTTTTGAGCTGATGATCCTGTTCGAAACTTTGATTGGTTGAGCCACGAGGTTTCGTGCTTTTGTAACCCGCTCAAACCGGGATTCTCACGTGCCGTTTCGCGATCTTCTCCTCACCCTGCTGGTGGTGACCGTTTGGGGTACGTCGTTCGTGGCGATCAAGATCGGAGTCGGCGAAGTGCCGCCGATCTTGCTTACTGGTCTCAGGTTTTTCTTCTCGGCCCTGCCGGCGGTGTTCCTGCTGCCCAAACCCGCGGTGCCACTTGCTGTGCTCGCGGGCTATGGAATCACCCTGGGGGTGATCAAATTCAGCCTCCTGTTTTTGTCGATCAAGCACGGGTTGCCGATTGGGCTGACGTCGATCGTCGCTCAGGTCCAGGTGTTTTTCACGATGATCATCGCCTTCGTGCTGCTTGCTGAGCGGCCAACGCGATTTCAGGTGTTGGGGGCGATCATCGCCTTCTTAGGTATCGTGATTTTCGGCTATGAGCGTGCGCAATCAGCACCTTTGCTGCCGTTTATGATGGCGCTCGGCGCCGCGTTCTTTTGGGGTGTCGCGAACATCATCGGCAAGCAAGCTGGCCGGGTCGATATGCTGGCCTTTGTCGTTTGGGCGAGCCTGTTCGCGCCGCTGCCGCTTTTTGTTCTCTCGTGGATTTTTGAGGGACCGGAAGCGATGTGGCACGCCGCCGCGATGCTCGACTGGAAGGGCGTGGCGGCGATTGCCTTCCTTGCCTATGCTGCGAATGTCTTCGGCTTTGGCGCGTGGAGCGGGCTTCTCTCGCGCCATCCCGTTGCTAGAGTTGCGCCCTTCGCGCTGCTTATTCCGGTTGTCGGCATGGCTTGCGGCGTGGTGTTCTTCGGCGAAGTGCTCACGCCGGGCATCCTGATCGGTTCGGCCATTGTTTTTGCCGGGCTCTTGATCAATGTTTTTGGTGATCGAATTGCCTTGAGGATGCGATGAACGCGCCATTCCTGCCCCAAACCGGCTTCCGGCCATCGGTCTGCCCGCATGATTGCCCGAGCGCGTGCTCGCTCGATGTCGAGGTTTTGGCTGAAAACCGCATCGGGCGCGTGCGGGGCCTCAAGGCGCAGACTTACACCGATGGCGTGATCTGCGCGAAGGTCGCGCGCTACGCCGAACGCATCCATCACCCCGATCGGCTCTTGAAGCCCCTGCTGCGCACTGGTTCGAAAGGCTCGAAGCAGTTCCGCGAAATCAGCTGGGATGAGGCCCTCGATCGCGCTGCCGAGGCTTTCAACGCCGCCGAGCGCGCGCATGGCGCTGAGAGCATCTGGCCCTATTACTATGCCGGCACGATGGGCCTCGTGATGCGCGACGGCATCAACCGGTTGCGCCACGCCAAGAAATATTCGGGCCAGCACGACACAATCTGCACCAACATGGCCTGGACCGGCTATGTCGCGGGCACGGGGCGGCTTGCAGGCGTGGATCCGCGCGAAATGGCGCATTCCGAGACGATTACGATCTGGGGCACGAATGCCGTGCACACCCAGGTCAATGTGATGCATCACGCGATCAAGGCGCGCAAAGCCAATGGCGCGATCATCATCGCGGTGGATGTCTACATGAACGAGACGATGCGGCAGGCGGATATTCCGCTGCTCGTTCGCCCCGGAACCGATGGCGCTTTGGCCGCCGGCATCATGCATGTGTTGCTGCGCGAGAACCTTGCGGATCGCGAATACATGGCGCGCCTTACGGATTTCTCACTCGAGTTGGAAGCGCATCTTTCAACGCGCACGCCGGAATGGGCTGAGTCGATTTGCGGCCTGCCGGCTGCCGAGATCGAGCGCGTGGCGCGTCTCTGGGGCTCCAAAAATGCGAATTACTTTCGCCTGGGATACGGTTTTTCCCGCCAACGCAATGGTGCGGTGAACATGCATGCGGCGCTCTCCATCCCGACCATGCTCGGTTCGTGGCAGCACAAGGGCGGCGGGGCGTTTCACTCGAATTCCGGCACGTTCAACTTGCGTGTCACCATGATTGAAGGGCTCGACGTGATTGATCGCTCGGTGCGCAAGCTCGATCAATCGCGCATCGGCGATATCTTGCTTGGTGATGCCGATGCCCTGCGCGGCGGTGGGCCCGTCAAAGCCATGCTGATCCAGAACACCAATCCGGCGTCGGTGGCACCTGAGCAAGCGAAGGTGTTGCGCGGTTTCGCCCGCGAAGACCTGTTCACCGTGGTGCATGAGCAATTCATGACCGAAACGGCGGCGATGGCCGATCTCGTCCTGCCCGCGACGATGTTCATGGAGCATGATGATATCTATCGCGGGGGCGGGCATACGCATCTGATGTTCGGCCCGAAATTGGTTGACCCCCCGGGCGAATGTCGCACGAACCACGACGTGATTGTCGAGCTGGCGAAACGCGTCGGGGCCGAGCATCCGGGCTTCCAGATGAGCCCGCGCGAGCATATCGACTGGTGCTTGACTCAATCCGGCAGGGGTTCTCTAGAAGCGATTGAGAAAGAAGGCTTTCTCGACACCGATCCGCCCTTCAATGCGGCGCATTTCCTGAATGGATTTGGCCATCGCGAGGGCAAGTTCCATTTCTCGCCGAACTGGAAAAAGGTGCCACTCAACAATGATGGC
>JBOFZC010000050.1:0-6362 GCA_051654985.1 Rhabdaerophilum sp. | reverse complement strand
CAATTCTGGTTTCTCGGTTTCGCACTGATTTCGGCCGCGAAAGTGCGCACGGTGGGTCTTGTGGAGGTGCTATTCGCACGTCTCGTTTCCGGCACGATGTTCAGCGAGAAGACCTCGCCTCGTGAAGCCCTCGGCCTCGTGTTGATCGTGTTTGGCGTGGGGCTCTTGCTGATGGCAGCGGCTTAAACAGCCGCTTTCTCATCTCGCAAAATGCGCGGCAGCGGAAAAAACACACTTTCATCAGCAGTCGAGACCTGATCGACATTCACTTCGAAGCGCTCGGCGAAGGCGGCGATGATCTCCTCAACCAGCACCTCCGGCGCAGAGGCTCCAGCCGTGATCCCAAGCGAGCGGATATCGCCGAACATATCCCAATCGATCTCGTCGGCACGCAGCACGAGAGCGGTTTTCGCACATCCCGCGCGCTCGGCGACCTCACGCAGGCGCTGCGAATTCGAGGAGTTGGGCGAGCCCACCACGATCAACGCTTCCACCATTGGTGCCACACGCTTCACCGCCTCCTGGCGGTTGGTGGTGGCGTAGCAAATATCTTCCTTGTGCGGTGCCACGATCTGAGGAAAGCGCGCCTTGAGTGCTGCGACAATCGCAGCTGTATCATCCACCGAAAGCGTGGTCTGCGTTACGAAGGCCAGCGGTACGCCCGGCGGGAAGCTCAACGTTTCAACATCCGCTTCGGTTTCCACGAGATGCACTGTGCCCAGCGGCAACTGCCCCATCGTGCCGATCACTTCGGGGTGTCCAGCATGCCCAACGAGGATGATGGCGCGCCCGCGCTTGTGGTGGATTTCCGCCTCGCGATGCACTTTCGTGACCAGCGGGCATGTCGCATCAATCGCGAAAAGCTGGCGCGCATCCGCGGCCTGCGGCACGGATTTTGGCACGCCATGCGCCGAGAAAATCACCGGCGCGCTGGTGGCGGGGATTTCATCGAGTTCGTCGACAAACACCGCGCCCTTGCGCTTCAAACTATCAACCACGAAGCGATTATGGACGATTTCATGCCGCACGTAGACGGGTGCGCCGTATTTTTTCAGCGCCTCCTCCACCACGTCAATCGCGCGCACGACGCCCGCGCAAAAGCCGCGCGGCGCGCAGAGCAGAACGGAAAGCGGCGGCTTGGTGGACATGGTTCGATCCTGTCAGAGAGCCACCGGGTTGTGGCGTCCACACCCCAACCCGTCAAGCCAGCCTCGTTACCTTTCGTGAAGCCTAACAGGAATAAAGGGGCAGAAAAGCCCGCTGAAACCGCTGCTTAACCAGCCTCCTTGACGGTTTGACGCGGTAGCCTCGCTATTCTCCCCTCGTGACCGGCGGCAACAGACCATCCGGCGCAAAACAGGGAATACCGCTTCTGAGACCTCAAAACGGGGCCGGAGCGGGCAGAAAACAGGGCGGCGGGATGCAAATCGAACTCCCCATTCACGTCTCGCATCCGGCATCCTCAGCCGCATTTGCGAATGACAATGCGGCACCGGGCTACGGCTCGGCTCCCAAGGGCATGGCGGGGCTCGCGCTCTCCTGCGAAAGGGATACGGCTGGACAACCCATCGCAGCGATCCGCCCCGTGATGGCCGATGGCTCGCTCGGGCAGAGCCTGCATGTCGCGCAAGATGGCACCGATATCATCGCGATCTGGCGCGCCTTCGGGCAATCTCTCAACCTCCCGCTTTTCGCGGTGGCTGCCGATGGCAGTCTTGAGGTCTTTGCGATGCCGATGAACGCCGTCGGCTTTCCGCGTCGAGGCGGCTCGCCGCTCAGCAGCCGGCGCACGCGCTTCGCGCGCAAAAGACAAAAACCTTTGACAGCCTTCAAGATGGCTGCCGAGCGAGCGGCAACACGACGCTAAAGGCGCAGCACGGCATCCAGAAAGAGCCCTGCGAACAACAGCAAGCCAGCATCTCGGTTTGAGCGAAACAGCCTGAGCGCCTGCATCGCATCGTCGCGCTTGAGCACGCTGACCTGCCAGATGAGATGAGCGGCAAAAGCCGCAAAGCCCAGCCATCCGAGGAAGCCCGCCCCTGCGAAATGCATGGCGAAGCCGATCAGGATCAAGGTTCCCGCATACATCAAGACAATGAAAAGGCGAACATTTTCGCCGTAGGCCCGTGCGGTGGAGCCAATGCCGACAATCGCATCATCCTCGATATCTTGCAGGGCGTAGATCGTATCATAGCCGATCACCCAGAGAATTGTTCCAGCGTAGAGCACCAGAGCCACGAGCGGCAGCGTTCCGAGATGAACGGCGAAACCCATCAACGCTCCCCAGGCGAAAGCAAAACCAAGCACGATCTGGGGATGGTTCGTAAATCGCTTCATAAAGGGATAAACGATCACCGGCAGCAGGGATGCAAAGCCGATGACAATCGCAAAGCGGTTGAAACTCAGGAGCACGGCGAAGCCAATCAGCGCGAGCATGCCAAGAAACAGGAAAGCCCGTTTTACACTCACCGAACCGGAGGGAATCGGCCGAGCGCGGGTGCGGGCAACCTTGGCATCGAGATCGCGATCTGTGATGTCATTCCAGGTCGAGCCGGCACCGCGCATCGCGATTGCGCCGATCATGAACAGCAGCAGCGTGAGAAGGCTGGGGCTACCGCCCGCGATGCGCGCGGCGAGCGCCTCACTCCACCAGCAGGGTAGCAGAAGCAGCCACCAGCCGATCGGGCGATCTAGACGCGCAAGGCGGGCATAGGGCAGACAGGACGGCGGTAACCGCTCAACGATCGGATGCCGAATGGCATCCGGTGTCGGTGCGCCGCCTGAACCCGATATCACAGCGCGCCTTGTGGCAGACGCACACCGGCCCCGGGAGGAGGAGCTCCGCGCTGCGGGCCGCCAGCGGCACCTTGCGCCTCACGCCGTGCGGCCGTGCAAACCTGCCCGCGGACTTTTGAGGTTTGTCCAGCCGCCTGCTTGATCTGACCGAAGAAGGCTTCCGGAATCTGGCACCAATCCTTGTTGTCCGTCATCCATTTGATCAACCGTGCTTCAGCCCCGGTGAGATTGCCAAAGGCGGCACAGGCCGCTTTTGCCGTAGGGCGCTTCTTGTTGAAGGTGTTGATGCGATCAACCGCCGCCTGACGATCACCGGAATATTTCTGGAAATCGGCCTGGCAGCTCGCAGGCATGGCAGCAGCGGGCGCGACAAAAATCGCGAGTGCGAAAGCAGGAAGGAGAAAACGGGCGAAACGCATCGGAAGGTTTTGAACCCCATGGCGCAGCCAGCAAAATCGGAAAAAATTCAATCCGGTTTGACGGCTGATGAAATTATCGGCGAAATCAATGGCGATCCACGCCAAAAAAACAAGGCGATTCTTTGATCACTCGATGGGTTGATGCGCTTGCCGCCCGATCCGAGCAGGGGGAAACCGCTTTGGCCCGTTATGATTTCGCCACGCACCGGCTCTTTGTCCGCGAGGATATCGCTCCAGAGAAAGCCGTTCCGCTCACCCCGGAAGCCTTCAATTATCTCGCGCATGTCTTGCGTATGCCCGAGGGCGGCAGGCTGCTGGTTTTCAACGGACGTGATGGCGAATGGCAAGCCACGTTCCGTCTCAGGGGCAAGAAGGCGGGTGAAATCGTCCCGATTGAGCGGATGCGCGTGCAAACGAACCTCGGGCGCATTCATCTCGCCTTTGCACCGCTCAAAGCCGCACGGCTCGATTACATGGTTCAAAAAGCGGTTGAGATGGGGGCTGCAAGCCTCACCCCGGTGCTGACGAAGCGCACGCAAGTGCGCGGGCTAAAGACCGAAAAACTCGTCGCCAACGCGATCGAGGCCGCCGAGCAATGCGGAATTCTCGCTTTGCCGGACATTCATCCCGAGGTGACGCTGGAGCGATTTCTCTCGAATGATCCAGCGGAAAACACGCTCGTTTTCTGTGACGAGGATGCTGAAATCTCTGATCCCGTCACTGCCCTGCGCAGCGCAAACCCACAAGGGGCGGTGACACTCCTGATTGGTCCCGAGGGCGGTTTCGAGGAGCCCGAGCGCAAGGCGATCCTTGCCCGCAGACATGTCATCCGACTGTCGCTCGGGCCACGCATTTTGCGCGCCGATACGGCGGCTGTGGCTGGCTTGACCGCGGTTCAAATCGCGCTTGGGGATTGGCAATCGAACAATTTGATGTGATCGCGCTTGCGCGCGCGCCACATTGAACTCTGCCCCTCGCGTTCCTATAACCCGGTTCCGCTCGCCTCGCGGCGCGCCCTCTTCTGGCCTGTCTTTCTTCCGAGGTTCCCATGGCGCGCGACACGATCGACCTCACCCCGATCGAAACGAAGCGCGAGCTGGTGGAATGGTTTGAGAAGGGCATCAAGCCTGCAAGCCAGTTCCGCATTGGCACCGAGCACGAGAAATTCCCCTTCTACGCCACGACCCATCGCCCTGTGGGCTATGATGGCCCGCGCGGAATTCGGGCGCTGCTGGAAGGGATGCAGGGGCTTCTGGGCTGGGAGCCCATTCTTGAGGGCGATCACCCGATCGGTTTGTTTGACGTGACAGGTGGTGGTGCCATCAGCCTTGAGCCCGGCGGGCAATTCGAGCTGTCCGGCGCCCCACTCGAGACGATCCACCAGACCTGTATCGAGCTCGGTGCGCATCTCGCGCAGCTCAAGCAGGTGGCGGACCCGTTGGGCATCCGCTTTCTCGGCCTCGGGATGAGCCCGCTCTGGACGCTGGCTGAGACGCCGGTGATGCCGAAATCGCGCTACCGGATCATGAAAAGCTACATGCCGAAAGTAGGCACCCGCGGGCTCGACATGATGTTTCGCACTTCAACCGTGCAGGTGAACCTCGATTTCTCCTCCGAAGCCGATATGGTTCAAAAACTGCGGGTGTCGCTGGCGTTACAGCCGATCGCGACAGCGCTTTTCGCGAATTCCCCGTTCACCGAGGCGCGGCCGAACGGGATGAAATCCATGCGTTCGGAAATCTGGCGCGACACCGACAACAACCGCGCGGGCATGCTGCCTTTCGCCTTCGATGAAGGCTTCGGCTTCGAGCAATATGTCGATTATGCGCTCGATGTGCCGATGTATTTCGTCAAGCGCGGCGATCATTATCATGATGTCAGCGGTCTGAATTTTCGCGATCTGTTGGCTGGAAAGCTCAGCCCATTGCCCGGTGAACGCGCTTACGTGAGCGATTGGGCGAACCATCTCTCGACGATTTTCCCCGAGGTGCGTCTGAAACGCTATCTCGAAATGCGCGGCTCGGATGTGGGCCCGCGCCCGTTGATCGCGGCAGAATCGGCGTTCTGGACCGGGCTCTTCTATGATCAGACCAGCCTCGACGCGGCCTGGGACATCGCGAAAGCCTGGACCGCAGAGGAACGTCAGGCGCTGCGCAACGATGTGCCGCGCCTGGGTTTCAGCGCCGCCATCCGTGGCCGCACTGTGCTGGATCTCGCCCGGGAAACGCTGGCGCTGTCACGTGCTGGCCTGAAAAACCGTGCCCGCCTCGATGGTTTTGGCCGCGACGAAACGATTTTCCTCGAACCGCTCGAGCGGCTGGTCGAAGCGGGCGAAACGCAGGCCGATCAGCTGCTCAAGCGCTTTCACGACGAATGGGGCGGTTCGGTTGATCCGGTTTTCGAGGCCCTCGCCTACTGAAAATCACTCCGCCGCCTGCAGCCGCGGAACACCCGTACGCTCCAGCGAGAGATTATCTAGACTCTGGATGATGTGATCAGCAAGGGCATCGATCAGGTGATCATGCCGCTCGGCATTGCGCAAAAGCGCGATTTTCACGGTGGGAAGGGCGGGAAAGCCGTCCTGATCCGAGAGCACGCGCATGCCGGGGCGAATGGCACTTTCCGGCAGCACACCCACCGCGAGCCCGGCGAGCACCGCCGCACCCACCGCCGAGGAATTCCAGCTCGTGTAGAGCACGCGATAGGGCACGCTCTTCTCCTCCAACCGCGCCACCGCCGCGCGACGCCAATTGCAGGTGTCGCGCCCAAGGGCGAGGGGGAGCGGGCGCGCTTCATGCACGCAATGGCGCTGCGAGGTGACCCAGAGCAGCTTCTCCTCACGCAGAATTTCACCCAATCCGCGCTGTTTCGAATGCGTGATGATCGCGAGATCGATCTGGCAGCGTTTCATGTTCTCGACGAGATCCGGCGTGGGTTCACAGACCACCTCAACCTCGATGCCTGGGTTGGTTGCCGTAAAACGGGCCATGATTTCAGGAAGGTAACGTTCGGCATAATCATCGGGAACGCCGAGTTTCACGCGTCCCGTCAGCTTCTCGCCGCGGAAAGCACTCACGGCCTCATCATTGAGGCGAAGCATGCGATAGGCGTAGTCGAGAAGTTTCTCGCCATCCGCCGTGAGCTTGG
>JBOFZC010000049.1:0-9709 GCA_051654985.1 Rhabdaerophilum sp. | reverse complement strand
GGCAAAGCTCTAGTTTTAGCGCCGATCCGCTTCGGAGAACAGGATTCGTGACGATTCCGCCGCTTCCATCCCTGCCGCCAGCACCCCCGCATGCGCCCCATCTCACGCCGGGGCAGCGGCTCAGGAACTATTTCCTGACCGGCATTGTCGTGGTCGGCCCGGTGGTGATCACGATCTATATCGCGCTCTGGGTGATCGGCATTGCCGATGGCTGGGTTAAGCCTCTGATTCCCAAGAGCTATCTGCCGGAAAACTACCTGCCATTCGCGATCCCCGGCTTTGGCATTCTCGTGCTGTTCGTCGCGCTGACATTGCTCGGGTTCCTCACAGCGAACCTCGTCGGACGCACGATGGTGGATTACGGCGAGACACTTCTCGCCCGGATGCCTGTGGTGAGTGGGCTTTATCGCTCGGTCAAACAGATCTTCGAGACGGTTTTTTCGAAATCCGACACCTCTTTTCGCAAGGTCGGACTGGTAGAATATCCCGCGCCCGGCTGCTGGTCTATCGTGCTGATCTCTTCGCCGCCCGGCGAGGATCTTGCCGGCGGCCTGCCAAAAGACGGCGATTTCGTCTCGGTTTTCCTGCCCTGCGCGCCAAACCCTATGACGGGATTTTTCTTCTACATCGCGCGCGAGCGCATCATCGAGGTCCCGGTTTCGGTCGATGATGCCTTCAAGATTGTGATGTCCCTGGGGTTGGTGCGCACGGATGATGACGATCCGCGAAAAGCAGTGATCGAGGCCCAGAAAAAGCTGTCACCGCCACAAAGCTGATCAGCCCGCCGCGATCAGCCGGATCGCTTCTTCACGCTCGAAAAGATAGAGCAAGTGGCGCAAGGCTTCGCCGCGTTTGGACGTGAAATCCGGGTCACGCACCAAGTGCAAGCTCGCATCATCGCGCGCGATTTTGAGCAATTCCTGATGCAGATCGAGCCGGGCGATCCGAAATCCGGGCATGCCGGATTGGCGCGTGCCCAAGAGATCACCTTCGCCCCTGAGGCGCAAATCCTCTTCAGCAATCCGAAAGCCATCCTCCGTTTCACGCAGGATTTGCAGGCGTGAACGCGCCGTTTCCGACAAAGGGCCGCGATAGACGAGAAGGCAAACCGACTGCTCCGCGCCACGCCCTACGCGCCCGCGCAACTGATGCAATTGCGCGAGGCCAAAGCGCTGCGCTTCTTCGATCACCATGATCGAGGCTTCGGGTACGTCGACGCCAACCTCAATCACGGTCGTCGCGACGAGCACCGCGATTTCCCCCTTTTGAAACCGTCCAATCGTTGCATCACGCTGCGAAGGCGGAATCTTGCCATGCACCAGCCCGACTTTTCCGGGGAAAACCTTTTCCAGATCAGCGAAGCGCGCCTCGGCCGCGGCGAGATCGAGGATTTCGCTCTCTCCGACCAGCGGGCAGACCCAATAGACACGCTTGCCGGATGTTATCGCGCGCGTCAGGCCGTCGACCATCTCGTCAATCCTGTCGAGGGGGACGACGCGCGTATCAATCGGCTTCCGGCCCGGCGGCTTTTCATCGAGCGCCGAGCTTTCGAGATCGCCAAACCAGGCGAGCATGAGGGTGCGCGGAATGGGTGTCGCGGTCATCACAAGCAAGTCCACGGCCTCGCCCTTCGCTGCCAAGGCCAGCCGTTGATGAACACCAAACCGATGCTGCTCATCGACCACCGCGAAAGCGAGGTCACGAAAGCGGACATCCTCCTGGAACAGGGCATGGGTGCCGATCACGATATCGATGTCACCCGCCGCGAGTGCCGCCAGCACCCGGCGCTTCGCCTCCGCCGGCATCTTGCCGGTGAGCAAAGCGAGGCGTATCCCCGCGGCCTCGCAAAGGGGAGCCAACCGATCGGCGTGCTGGCGCGCGAGAATATCGGTCGGGGCCATCAGGGCGGCTTGCCGCCCCGCCTCAACAGCGATTGCCATCGCGAGCAGGGCTACAATCGTTTTGCCTGCGCCGACATCGCCCTGAAGCAGGCGCAGCATGCGTTTGTCCGCTGCAAGATCGGCTTCGATGTCCGATACAGCGCGGGTTTGAGCGTCGGTCAGGACATAGGGCAGGGCGGCAAGAATGGCATGGCGCAGGCGTCCGTCGCCCTTTGTGCGCCGTCCCGCTGCAGGGGTGAAGCGCCGGCGCAAGAGATGAAGACCGAGCTGATGCGCGAGCAGCTCGTCATAGGCGAGCCGCGACCAGCATGGCCCATCGGGCGCGAGATCCGCCATATCCTCAGGCGCATGCAACCGCATAAGGCTCTTGTGAAACGCAGGCCAGCCGCGCTGAGCAACGAAAGCCGGGTCGAGCCATTCCGGTAGGTCTTTTGCGCGTTCCAGCGCGATTTTTGCGGCATTCTGGATGCGCCTTGAAGAGAGCCCCTCGGTGAGCGGATAAACAGGTTCAATCCGGGGTTCTTCGGAAAATTTGGCCGGTGGCAAGATACGATCGGGATGCACGATCTGCCGCTGCCCGTCGAAAAGTTCCATTTTCCCCGAAATCACGCGCTCGGCCCCAAGGGGCAATTGCGCCGTGATCCGCGCCTGGGGAATGTTGAAAAAGGTCAGCGTGACATCGCCCGTGTCATCACCGACGACCACACGTGTTGGTGCGCGGGAGCGCCCCGGTGGCGCAGGACGATGCGCTTCCACCACGGCTTGAAACGTGACGATGCCCTCAACGGGAGCAGCGGCAATCGAAGGCGAGAGCCGGCGCTCAATGGCATCGACAGGCAGATGCAGCAGCAGGTCGATAAGCCGCGCGCCCTCGGTTCCGCGCCCGGTGACGCGATCGAACAGGGGGGCGAGCTTCGGGCCGATGCCCGGCAACCGCTCGACGGGTGCGAAATACGGATCAAGCGCGGTAGGACGCATTGCACGGGGATAGCATGAATCGCGCTTGACTTTAGAGGCCCCGCACCGTTTTTCCCGAGGCTTCCTCTTTCCCTCGGAGTCATTGCCGTGACCGGCCTTTCCCGCTCGACAGATGGCCTCGATCCGCGCCGCAAGCGCATCCTGTTTCGCGCCTGGCATCGCGGCATCCGCGAGATGGATTTGCTGCTCGGGCGCTATGCGGAAACCGTGATCGAAACGCTCTCGGAGGCGGAGCTGGATCAGTTCGAGGCGCTGATCGCGCTCGATGATCACGATCTCTATGGCTGGCTGACGGGCAGGGAGCCAGTGCCGGCAGCGCAGGATGGGGCGATGTTTCAAGCCGTAAGGGCGTTCCACACCCACGAAAAACCCGTCGAGCTGTGAGCGCTGTGGCCTTGTTTCCGCCCCTTGCGAGCGCGAGCTTGAAGCACGCGCTCGAGAAAAACGAGCCCCTACGCATCGGCGCTCTTGCCGATGGCGCGATTGCGCTCGTGCTCGCCGAGATCGCGCGTACAAAATTCGCGAGTGGCGCGGATATCCCAGCACTTGGCGTGTTCGTGGCGCGCGATGGCTTGCGGCAGGCGGAAGTGCAGGGCGTTCTGCAAGCCCTGTTCCCGGATATCGAGACGATCATCCTGCCGGCCTGGGATTGCCAGCCCTATGATCGCGCTTCGCCGAATGCGAGCGTGCTCGCGCGGCGCATGGAGGCGCTCTCGCGGCTGGTGCGCACGCGCGGGGGCAGTCGCCCGCGCCTCGTGATCGCTTCAGTGAATGCCATTCTCCAGCGTCTGCCACCGCGCGATTTCGTGGCGCGGCAGAGTTTTTCTGCCGCACCGGGGCAGGCGATTGACCTCAATTCGATTGCGATCTGGGCCGAAGCCAATGGCTATTCGCGCGTCTCGACGGTGCGCGATGTCGGTGAGTTCGCCATCCGTGGCGGCCTTGTTGATCTCTTTCCGCCTGGATTTGCCGACCCTGTGCGGCTCGATTTCTTCGGCGATACGCTGGAGACCATCCGCGCCTTCGATGCCGAAACCCAGCGCAGCAACGCGAGCATCACGCGCCTCGATCTCGTTCCGATGAGCGAGTTTCAGCTTACAAGCGAAGCCATCCGCCGCTTTCGGCAGCGGTATCTTGCAGAATTCGGCGGCAATTTGCGCGGCGATACGCTTTACGAGCATGTGAGCGAAGGACGTCGCCACGTGGGCATGGAGCATTGGCTGCCCCTGTTCCACGAAACGCTTGAGCGTTTCGATGCCTATCTCCCGGGCGCGAGCCTGATCCTCGATCATCAGGCTGAAGCCGCTGTTGAGGAGCGTTTCAAACAGATCGAGGATTATCACGAGGCGCGCAAATCGGCGCTCGATGAGGCGTCTCCCGGTGTCCCCTATCGGCCGCTCGCACCCGATGCGCTCTATCTCGTGCGTCACGAATGGGCGGCCTTATCAGGCGCAGCGATTTCGCTTTCGGCGTTTGAGACAGCGCCTGGTGGCGGTGTGGCTGCGATCAACGCTGGCGCGCGCAAGGGGCGAGATTTTGCGCCCGAGCGCATGGACCCCAAAGCAAACCTGTTCGATGCCGCGGCCTCGCATATCCGTGAGATGCAGCGCGCGGGGCGCAAGGCGGTGATCGCTGCTGCCTCCGAAGGTTCGCGTGATCGCCTCACGCATGTGCTGGCTGATCACGGCGTCACGAAACACGCACCACTTTCGAATTTCGCAGCGATCACGAGCCTGCCAGCCGATACGGTTGGCTATCTCTCGGTAGCGCTTTCCGAGGGGTTCGAAACGGCGGATCTCGCGCTGATTGCCGAGGAAGACATCCTCGGCGAACGCATGACGCGCCCGAAGCGCACGCAGAAGCGCGCCAAGGATTTCATCACCGAGCTTACGAGCCTCAAAGCCGGCGATCTCGTGGTACATGTCGATCACGGCATCGGACGCTTCATCCAGCTCCAGACCATCACGGTGACCGGCGCGCCGCATGATTGCCTCGAAATCCATTATCACGGTGGCGACAAGCTCTTCCTTCCGGTCGAGAATATCGAGCTTCTCACGCGCTATGGCTCGGAGGAGACAGAGGCGACGCTCGATCGCCTCGGTGGTGTGGCCTGGCAGGCGCGCAAGGCCAAGCTCAAGGCGCGCATTCGCGATATGGCGCGCGCGCTGATCAAAATCGCGGCGCAGCGTCTGACGCGCGAGGCACCGAAACTCGGCGTGCCTGACGGCGTCTACGAGGAATTCGTGACGCGGTTCCAGTTTGAGGAAACCGAGGATCAGCAAGGCGCGATTGATGCCACCCTGGGCGATCTTGATGCTGGCCGCCCGATGGATCGCCTGATCTGCGGCGATGTCGGCTTCGGGAAAACCGAAGTCGCCTTGCGTGCGGCTTTTGTCGCGGCAATGGCGGGTAAGCAGGTCGCGATTGTCGTGCCAACGACCTTGCTCGCGCGCCAGCATTTCAAAACGGTGCAGAACCGCTTCTCCGGGCTGCCCCTGCGCCTTGGACACGCCTCGCGGCTCGTCTCGCCTGCCGATCTGAAGGCGACCAAAGATGGCCTCGCGGATGGGACGGTCGATATCGTGGTCGGCACGCATGCCTTGCTCGGGAAAGCCATTCGTTTCCACGATCTCGGCCTCCTGATCATCGATGAGGAGCAGCATTTCGGCGTCGCGCACAAGGAGCGGCTCAAGGAATTGCGCGCCGAGGTGCATGTGCTCACGCTCTCGGCAACGCCGATTCCACGCACCTTGCAATTGGCGCTTACGGGCGTGCGCGAACTCTCGATCATCGCGACCCCGCCGGTGGATCGCCTCGCGGTGCGCTCATTCGTGACGCCGTTTGATCCGCTTGTTGTGCGCGAGGCCTTGCTGCGCGAGCGCTATCGCGGCGGGCAGAGCTTCTATGTGGTGCCGCGCATCGATGATCTTGGCGAAGTGCGCGAGTTTCTTGCGAAATATGTGCCGGAGGTGCGCGTGGGCGTCGGGCATGGCCAGATGGCCCCATCCGATCTCGAAGCGGTGATGGGCGATTTCTATGACGGCAAGTTCGATGTCTTGCTCTCGACCACGATTGTCGAAAGTGGGCTTGATATCCCCACCGCGAACACGCTGATCGTGCATCGCGCCGATATGTTTGGTCTCGCGCAGCTCTATCAGTTGCGCGGTCGCGTTGGCCGCTCGAAAACCCGGGCTTATGCGCTCTTCACATTGCCGGTGAACCGCACGCTGACGAAAAGCGCTGAGGCGCGCCTCAAGGTGCTGCAATCGCTCGATACGCTGGGTGCCGGCTTCCAGCTCGCGAGCCATGATCTCGATATTCGCGGTGCCGGCAATCTGCTCGGTGATGAGCAATCCGGGCACATCAAGGAGGTGGGCTTCGAACTCTACCAGCAGATGCTGGAAGAGGCCGTCGCGGCGCTCAAAGCTGGGCAGGAACTCCCCGATGACGAGGCCTGGTCGCCCAATATTGCGATCGGCACATCGGTGTTGATCCCGGATGATTACATCGCCGATCTTGATCTGCGCATGGGGCTCTATCGTCGCTTGAGCCAGGTTGAGTCCGAGCAGGAAATCGAGGGTTTCGCGGCTGAAATGATCGACCGCTTCGGGCCGTTGCCGCCGGAAATCGGGCATCTCATGGCGATTGTCTCGATCAAGCTTTTGTGTCGCCGAGCGAATATCGACAAGGTCGAGGCGGGTCCGAAGGGCATCATCGTCCAGTTCCGCAATCAGGCTTTCGCCAATCCCGCCGGTCTCGTGAAATACGTGACCGAGAAGGGTCCGACTGCCAAAGTGCGGCCGGATATGCGGATTGTGTTTGCCGGAGCCTTCGAAAACACGGTTGTGCGGCTGAAAGCAACACGCAATCTTCTCAATGAGATCGCTCAGATTGCTGAGAAACGAAAATAACCTTTACGCGGCTTCGCTTGCTGTGTCAGCGCGTGTCAAAGTTTCCGCCGCCGAGAAGCCATAGGCGCGGATGATGTCATCATCGCCGCGCGAGAGCAGAAGGTAGGGTTGTCCCGGCTCGAGCACGCTATCCATCGGGTGGACATGTGGGCCGATGATATCTTCAATCGTTTCAGGTAATTCTGAAGGCGCCAGCAGACATTGCTCGTGAAGATCGAAAAGCGGCGCAAGCGTTGGACTTGTGCCCGCCTGCTCGAATTCCTGGCCTGGCCGGATGATGCAGAGGATACCACCGAGGCCTGCGAGCGCGGGCTCTTGATCTTGCGATTCCCGGATGAGCGGCACCAGCGGAGCGGGGCAAAGGAGGGTTGCCTGATTGGCGTTATCCAACGCCTGACGCAGCCGGCTCGCTTTAAACGGACCAACGAGTTTCACCTCTGCGCCGAGAAACAACGGCATGAGCAGCGACGCCGCGAGAGCCGCAGAACCCGCTGGATGCATCGTGCTCACGAGAGCGCTGTCTCGCGGCAGCTTGTGGCGTGTCGCAATGGCCAGCGCATCGGCGATCACCTGCGCTTCGCTGCGAATATGCGCGACAAGGCCATTGGGACCGCTGGAGAACGTGATCAGGCCTTCTTGATCCTGTTTGCGGGCAGGGCGATTGGGATTGGGGTCAATATCCTGCTCTGACCATCCATCAAGCGGGATCACGCCTTCCGGCAACCCGTGGCCGAAACCGGCTACGCAGCGGATGGAGATCACACGCGCTGCAATCTGCCGGGCGATGTCGCCGGGGCGGATATCCTCGCAGCGGGCATTGGTGATGATGGCGGATGCGTCGATACGCTCAGCGGCGATGCGCAGTGTGTCGACGCTTTCCTCGATCGGCGCAAGCGCAGGCGTGATGCCGGCGCTCATGCAGCCGACGACCGCAATGGCGGCTTCGACGACATTCGGCATCAAGATCAACGCCCGATTGCCCGGCACGAGCCCGAGCGTTTCGAGCTGACTCGCGAAGAAATCGCATTCGCGCTTGAAATCGCCAAAGCTCAGGCGGCGCGGAGAGTTGCCCTCCCACGCCTCGCGATCAGCGCAATCGGCGATGAAGGCGCGCGCCGGATTCGCGGCGGCGGCTCCCTGCGCGAGGCCAGTGACAGTCAACCGGTTCCACGGCTCGGCGAGCGCGGTGCGGGTCAGCGAGGAAGTCGACATGCGATCAAAGCCGGTCATGGCTGGCTATTGTCTACCGATTCGCTTCAATCCAGAAGAGATCGGTCGTGAGGTCAAATTGCGGAAGCTTTTCCGGCCGTTTCACGTGGCTCCAACGGGCGATCCAGCGATCGGGCAGATGATAGAGCGGTAAAACGTAGTGCCCGGCGATCAGCAACCGATCGAGCGCGCGCACCGCCGCGATGAAGTCCAGACGCTCGCGCGCGGCAAGCATGGCGTTGATGGTGCGGTCGATCGCGGAAGATTTCACGCCGGCCCAGTTGAGTGTGCCGGGCTGATCCGCGGCGACGCTACCCCATCGGTTCACCTGTTCCTGGCCCGGTGAGGCGCCGACAATATAACCCTCGATGATGCAATCGAACTGCTTGTCCTTGAGGCGCGACCAGTATTGCGAGGAATCCACTAGCCGGATGTTCGGACGGATGCCAACTTGACGCAGGGTATCGGCGAATGCGAGAGCGATGCGCTCTTTCTCGCGGGTCGTGACCAGGATTTCGAATGCCATCGGCGAATTCGAGGCGAGATGGGTCATAGCACCGTCACGCACGGCAAAGCCGGCTTCCCGCAGCAGTTCAACCGCGCGCCGCATCACCTTGCGGTCGCGCCCAGAGCCATCAGAAACGGGGGGACGCCAGCTGCCGTCGAGGATGTCCGCGCGCAGCCCCACAAATTCCGGCCCGGCCAACGCGATTTCGCGCGATGAGGCGACCGAGTCTTTGAACGAAATCTCGCTCTCGTCAAAAAACGAGCCGGTCCGGCGATAGACCCCGGAAAAGAGATTGGTGTTGAGCCATTCAAAATCGAACAACGAGAACATCGCTTCTCGCACGCGGATATCGGCGAAAGGCGGTTTCCGGCTGTTGAACACGAAGCCGGACATGCCCTTTGGTGCTCGAATAGGAAGACTCTCGCGCAAGATACGTCCGTCGCGCACCGCAGGAATATCATAGCCCGACAGCCATTTTGCAGGTTCGATCTCGGCGCGGAAATCAATCAGGCCGGTTTTGAAAGCTTCGAACTGGGTGTTACTGTCGCGGAAAAAGTCGTATTTCAGCCGATCCGGATTGTAGAGGCCGCGATGGATCGGCAAATCCTTACCCCAGTAATCTTCGCGCCGGGCCAGGGTGATCGAGGTGCCGGGCTCCAGCGCTTCCAGCCGATAGGGACCGGAGCCGAGAAAGGGCGTGAACCCCATGTTTTCGAACCGCTCCGGGTCGGTCGCGTGCGCCGCGAGCACCGGCATTAGGCCGATGATCAGCGGCAATTCGAGATCGTTCGCCGCCTTGAAAGTGAAACGGATCGTGCGCTCGTCGCGGATTTCGATGCGCTCGATTTTCTCGGCATTGCGCCGGTAATTCGGCCGACCGCGCTGGGTGAAGAGGCGCCAGGAAAACGCGACATCCTCGGCCGTCACCGGCTTTCCATCGGAAAACTGCGCCTTCGGGTTCATCCGAAACTCAACAAAGCCGCGATCGGGCGGGGTCGCGACAGTTTCGGCTAGCAGGCCATAAAGGGTGAAGGGTTCATCCTGCGAGCGCATCAGCAGGGTCTGAACGATGAATGGCACCATCACGGGTGGTGCATTGCCGCGCACGCTCATCGAATTGAGCGTATCAAACGAACCAAAAATCGCCTGCCGGAACTGCCCGCCCTTGGGGGCATTCGGGTTGGCGAAAGGAAGATGCGCAA
>JBOFZC010000048.1:0-3987 GCA_051654985.1 Rhabdaerophilum sp. | reverse complement strand
GCACCTCCGCAATTCTTCTAGCCCTGCTTCGCCGGGATTGGCGAGCCCCAATTGGCGCGGCTTTGGATCGCGCCTCGGCAAGCCTTGTTTTCGGCGCTGAGATCGCCGATATAGCGAGCGGGAGGTTGGCGGTGGACGTATCACTCGCCAACCGGGTCAGGTCCGGAAGGAAGCAGCCCCAACGAGACCGAGCGGGTTATTGTCCAGCCTCCCACCCCACCTTTCCCCTGCCGGGCCGAGAAGGCCGTGATACAAGGCGGGAAAGGTATGACATGATGGCGGCTACGAATTCGGGGGGAGGATCATGGCTTTGTCTGACCTTCCTGAAACCGGTGGCGCTTACCGCGTTCTCGCCCGCAAATATCGCCCTCAGAGCTTCGATGACCTGATCGGCCAGGGCGCGATGGTGCGCACGCTAAGCAATGCGTTTTCCTCTAATCGCATCCATCAGGCCTATATTTTCACCGGAGTGCGCGGCGTCGGCAAAACGACGACGGCGCGTATTCTCGCTCGCGCGCTGAATTACGAAACGGATGTGGTGAAATCCCCACAGATCGAGATGCCCGGCCTTGGCCTCCATTGCGAGGCCATCATGGAGAGCCGGCATGTCGATGTGATCGAGATGGATGCGGCTTCCAATACCTCGATTGCCAATGTGCGCGAGATCATCGAGGCCGCGCGTTACAAGCCGGTTTCAGCGCGCACCAAGGTCTACATCATCGACGAAGTACACATGCTTTCGACCGCCGCCTTCAACGGCCTGCTGAAAACGCTCGAAGAGCCGCCGCCACATGTGAAATTCCTGTTCGCGACCACCGAGATCCGCAAGGTGCCGGTCACAGTGCTCTCGCGCTGCCAGCGCTTCGATCTGCGCCGGATCGAGATGGACGAGATGATCGTCTATCTCGAAGGCATTGCCGGCAAAGAGAGGGTGAGCATCGATCGAGAAGCTCTCGGCCTGATCTCCCGCGCCTCGGAAGGCTCGATGCGTGATGCGCTCTCGCTGATGGATCAGGCCATCGCGCATGGCGGTGGCAAGGTCGAGGCAGAGGAAGTGCGCGCGGCACTCGGCCTCGCCGATCGCTCGCGCGTCATCGATCTTTTTGACGCGGTCATGCGGGGAGATATCGCGAAAGCTCTGACCGAGTTCGAGAGCCAGTATGATTCAGGCGCCGACCCTATTGCGGTTCTGACCGACCTCGCCGATTTCGTGCATGTCGTCACGCGCCTCAAGCTCACGCCCGAATCGCGGAAAGATGCGGCGCTGAGCCAAAGTGAGCGCGACAGGGGCGCACAGTTTGCGGCAACCCTTACAATCCGCCCGCTCACCATGGCATGGCAGATTTTGCTCAAGGGGATCGCCGAGGTTCAGACTGCTTCCAGGCCGAAAATCGCCGCCGAGATGGTGCTGGTGCGCCTCGCCTATGCCGCAGAATTGCCTGGGCCAGCGGAGGTGATCCGCGATCTCAAATCCGGCAGCCCTAGCGAATATCGCGGCAACGGTGTTCCGAATGGTGGCGGTGGCGTTGCGAGGGCAAGCCTGCCTTCTGCAGAACCACCCACAGCGCCGCGCATGCTGGCCTCCGGTAGCGGCGATCAGGGTCGCCCTGTCATGCGAGCTGAGCCACAGGTGCAGCCCGCTGATCTGCCACAGAGTTTCGAGGCCGTGATCGCACTCGCCGAGAAGCACAGGGATATCCGCCTGCAAACCGAGCTGATGCGCTTCGTGCGTGTCGCGCGGTTTGAACCAGGGCGGATCGAACTCGCACTTGAACCACAGGCCGAAGCCGATCTGCCCAATCGCCTGCATCGCGCGCTGCTGGATTGGACCAGTGCGCGCTGGGGCATCTCGGTCATCGAGCCGGGACAGGCTGATCTGCCGAAGACGCTGCACGAGGCCGCGGAAGAGAAGCGCGCCGAGGAAAAACGCGGCGTGCAAAGCCTGCCCGCCGTGCAGGCCGTGCTGAAGCATTTTCCGGGTGCAGAAATCATCCGCATCGAGGAAGCGAAGCTTTCGGCCGCTGCTGAAGCTGCCCCCGTTGAGGCCGATGAAGCACTCGAATTCACTGATGACGATCTCTGATCCGGAGTTTTTGCCATGCGCGACATGATGAGCATGATGAAGGAAATGGCGGGCCTCAAATCCAAGATGGAGGCGATGCAGGCCGAACTGGATGAAACCCTCGTCGAGGGTCGCTCGGGGGCCGGCATGGTGGTGGTGACGCTCACCGCCAAGGGCGCGTTGAAGGCGCTTCAGATCGATCCCGACATCCTCAAGCCGGAGGATCGGGAGATGGTGGAAGACCTCATTCTTGCCGCGCATGCCGATGCGCGGGCGAAAATTGAGGGCCTGATCGCCGAGAAGATGAAGTCGCTCACCGGCGGCTTGCCGCTGCCGCCCGGCATGAAACTGCCGTTCTGAGGCTGATGTGGCGCAGAACCTCGCTGGCCCCGAAATCGAAAGGCTGATCCAGCTTCTGGCGCGCGTGCCGGGGCTCGGTCCGCGCTCGGCCCGGCGTGCGGTTCTGCATCTGATGAAAAAGCGTGAAGACCTGCTGCGCCCTCTCGGCGAAGCCATGCGCATCGCGGCCGAGCGCATCGTCACTTGCTCGGAATGTGGCAATCTCGACACCCAAGATCCGTGTTCGGTCTGCCGTGACCCACGCCGCGATCAATCCATCATCATCGTGGTAGAAAGCATAGGCGATCTCTGGGCCCTCGAACGAGCAGGCGCGTTGCGCGCGGCCTATCATGTGCTCGGTGGCGTTTTGTCACCCATTGATGGCATGGGCCCGGAGGATCTGGCGCTCGGCAAGCTTGTCGATCGCGCAAGCCAGCCGAGTGTGCGCGAGGTGATCCTCGCCATGAACGCGACGGTCGAAGGGCAGACCACCGCCCATTACATCACCGACATGCTCTCCGCCGCTGGGGTGAAGGTCACCCGGCTCGCGCATGGCGTTCCGGTGGGGGGCGAACTGGACTATCTCGATGAAGGCACGCTTTCTGCCGCCATGCTGAGCCGGACAAGCCTGTGATGAACGCGCCGGACATGCTCTTGCAAAAGGCCCTCATCGCGCGGTTTCAAGCCGTAGAGACCTGGATTTTTGACCTCGACAACACGCTCTATCCGCCCCATTCCGATCTCTGGCCGAGGGTCGATCAGAAGATCACGCAATACATCTCGAACCTGCTTGGGGTGGATGGCCTCACGGCGCGCGCCATCCAGAAATACTATTATCAGGTGCACGGCACGACGTTGAATGGCCTGATGAAGGAGCACGGGATCGACCCGCATCCCTTCCTCGATTTCGTGCATGATATCGACCGTTCTTCGCTCGCGCCGGATGCGCGGCTTGCTGGCGCTATCAACGCGCTGCCGGGCCGGAAATTCATCTTCACCAATGGCTCGGTGCGCCATGCCGAGGAAACCTTGCGCCAATTGGGTATCGATGGGTTGTTCAACGGCGTTTTCGATATTGTTGCGAGCGAATTCCGGCCCAAGCCGGCGCGTGGCACCTATGAGCGCTTTCTCGAAACCTACGCGATCTCGCCGGTCACCGCCGCAATGTTCGAAGACATCCCGCGCAATCTCGAAGTGCCGGCCGAGTTGGGTATGCGCACTGTGCTTGTGGTGCCCGGGGCCGGTGGCGACCATAAGGAAGATTGGGAGCGCTTCGTGGAGCATGGGCCCGGAGCGGATGGCATTCGCTTTGATCATGTCACACCCGATCTGCCCCATTTTCTCGATGCGCTGCGCCACGCACTCGTGTTGCCCACGGCTTGACTTGAAGGCCGCGTTCCGCGACCAGATCATCCAGAATTTTCTCTCATCCGCAGGATCAGTTTCATGTCACTCGCTTCCATCATTGATGCCGCCTGGGAAAAGCGTGCAGAAATCAACGCCTCCACGAAGGGTGAAGTGCGTGATGCGGTGAACGAAGCGCTTTCTGCGCTCGATTCCGGCACGATGCGCGTGGCTGAGCGCAA
>JBOFZC010000047.1:0-3353 GCA_051654985.1 Rhabdaerophilum sp. | reverse complement strand
GACATAGGCCACGATGAGAGGGCGATCGAGCCGCTGGATCGATTCCAGCAAGAGCTTGCCCATGCCTGGCCAGGCAAAGATGGTTTCGGTCACGACCGAAAAGGCCACGAGCGAGCCGAATTCGAGGCCAAGAACCGTCACGATCGGGATCATGATGTTTTTGAGGATATGCACGCCGACGATCCGGCGCGGAGAAAGACCCTTGGCACGGGCGAACTTCACATAATCCTGCAAGCTCGCTTCCCGTGTGCCGGAGCGCGCGAGACGGATCACCAGCGAAATCTTGAGAAGCGCCAGGTTTAGAGCCGGCAATGCGATGTGCTGCCAACCCTTCAGCGTATGTAGGGATGTCTCGATGCCGAGGAAGGTTGTCACCGGCCCGCGGCCAGTGGCCGGAAGCCAGCCGAGCATCACGGCGAAGAACATGATGAGCATCAGCCCGACCCAGAAGGTCGGCAGCGAGAAGCCGAGGATCGAACCCGCCATGATTGTGCGCGAGGCCGGATGATCCGGCTTCAGACCGGCGAAGAGCCCAAGAGGCAAACCGATGATCACGGCAAAAACCAGTGCCACCAGCGCGAGTTCAAGGGTCGCAGGCATGCGATCGAGAATGAGTCCGATTGCCGAGCCGCCATGCACATAGGAACGGCCGAAATCGCCTTGGAGCACATCCCCCACGAAGCGGAAAAACTGGATATAGACAGGCTGATCAAAACCAAAGGCGCGGCGCACCTCTTCAACCTGATCCTGGGTCGCATCGCCCGGAACCATCATCCAGACCGGGTCACCCACGACATTGGTGCCGAAGAATACGATGACGACCATAGCAAAGACCACGAACAGGGCCTGTGCCAATCGTCGAATGATAAACGCGAGCATGAAAACCGCCTGCCGGTTGATCGAGCGAGAATGGTGCGGCGGATGGGAAAACCACCCGCCGCCAGGGAGAACGAGACCGTCTTTGGTCCGTGATGCTTATCGCTTGACGGACAAGGCCAGCGTGTACTCATCCGTGCGGGCGAGAACCCGCAGGCCCTTTTTGGCGGCCCAGGTGTTCTTCGGATAATAGAGTGGGATGATCCCGAGATCGTCCATCGCCACTTCTGTCGCTTCCGCCAGAAGTGCGTTGCGCTGCTGATCGTTCACAGTCGCCAACGCTTTCGAGAGCAGCTCATCCATTTTCGGGTTGGAATAACGGCCGCGATTGGCCGCACCGATACCCGCCTGCGCATTGAAGGTGCCGAGCAGCGCCTTGATGCTATCCGATGGCTCGCCAGTACCAGCCGACCAACCGACAAACACCAACGAGAATTCCGGCGTGCGGTTTGGACCACCCGTCGAACCGCGCGTGAAAAACACGGCCGGCGGCAGTGTTTCAACCGATGTCTCGACGCCGATGCGCGTGAACATCTGCGCGACGGCTTCAATCACCTTTGTATCGTTGGTGTAGCGGCCATTCGGCCCATGGATCGTCAGCTTGAAGCCATTGGGAAGGCCCGCTTCCGTGAGCAGCTTGCGCGCACCTTCGACATCATAGGCCTGCACCTTCAGCTTCTTGCTGGTTCCAGCATAGGTGTCGGGCAACAACTGGCTCGCCGGAACTGCTTCATTCTCCATGATGCGATCGACAATTGCCTGACGATTGATCGCCATGGAAAGAGCCCGACGTACCTTCAAATCATTGAGAGGATTCTTGATCGTCGAGCCATCCTTGCCCTTGATAAAGGGAGAATCCTCACGATGACGATCCATGTGCAGGTAGATCACGCGGTTCGAGAGCACGCTGGAAATTGAGACTCGCGCATCTTTCGAAAGGCGTGCAGCATCCGCGGTAGGCACGTTCTCGATGATGTCCACGTCGCCCGAAAGCAGGGCCGCAACACGGGTCGGATCAGAACGGATAAACCGGAACGTCACGGTTTCCCAGGTAGGTTTGCCTCCCCAATGGTTTTCATTGGCCTTGACGACGTAACGATCGCCCGGAACAAACTCGACAAAACGATAAGGCCCCGTGCCAACCGTACCCTTGCCGGCATTGAAATCTTCCGTCGTAGCCGTCGCAGCCGCTTTCGCTGAAATAATCTCGATCTGCGCGAGATGGTTGAGCATCAGAGGCTCAGGTTTCTCGGTTTTTACGCGGAAGGTCAGATCGTCCACCTTCTCGAAAACTTTGCCACGCACATAAGACGTTTTTGGCGCCGGTGATCGCGGCACGTTCGGCACGCGATTCATCGTGAATAACACGTCATCGACAGTGAATGGCGAGCCATCATGGAACTTCACATTTGGCTTGAGCTTGAACTCCCAAGTCAGATCATCGATCACCTTCCAACTCTGCGCCAAGCCAAAGCCCAGGCGCTGGAACTCATCCATGAAAATCAGCGGTTCGAACACATGCCGGGCAACCGAATTGTTCGGGGTGAGGTTGTGAAAATGTGGGTCTGCGGAGCTGGGCTCCGAGGCAAGGGCAATTTTCAGTTCTTGCGCAATGGCGGAAACCGCCGGCATGGCGAGACCGCCGGCCACGAGCGCGGCGGTCAAGGCAAGGCTTCGTCTCGTCAACTTCATTGTACTCTCCCTGTTCATCCTTGCCGCTCTTGGGGGCTTGAGGACCATGATGGCACTCTGACCGAGCTAGCGAAAAAATCCAGCACTCCCTTGCTGGTTTTCCCCCGCCACGCCCATCCGGCATAGCGGGTGACAATATTATTCTCTTCTGTTATTGTCACATGAAATCATATAAGTGAAATGCATTCATCCTATGCCGAACACGCAAAAACCGATTGAAGAACAAACCGAATCCCGTCGCCCGTCGCTTCGGGAATTGGAAATCCTGCGCGCGCTGATTTCATTGGGAAAAACAACAGCGGCTGCCGCAAAACTCAACATCTCCCAGCCGGCTGTGTCTCGTGCCATCGCGCAACTGGAGCAACGCACTGGTCTCACGCTCTTTCGCCGGGAAGGCGGACGATTGCTGGCAACAGCGGAGGCCTTGGCCCTGCATCAGGAGGCCGAACCCATTTTCCAGACGCTCGATCGGCTCGAGCGCGTGCGCTGGCGCCCCGTCGATGCTCAGGCGCATCTGCGGATTGTCTGCCCTCCGACCATTGCGCACCATTTCCTCAATCGCCTTTTGGCGCAATTCTCGGTGGAGGAGCCCTCGACACGCATCCAGCTCGAAATTGGCTCTGGCGTCGATGTCATCACCAAGGTGGCCGATGGCGACATGGATCTGGGCTTGCTCGACAGCGGCCCGAACCATGCCGGCGTGCGCTTCATTCCATTCCGACTCTCGGAAGCGCATGTGATGTTGCCAAAAAGCTCTCCGCTTTGCGCGAAAGCCAGCTTTTCAG
>JBOFZC010000046.1:0-3957 GCA_051654985.1 Rhabdaerophilum sp. | reverse complement strand
GTGAAGGACTCTGCCCATTCCAAGAAGAGGTTAGAGGCACTTCAGGTCACCCGAAGCGTTTGCGCCTACCCCTTACCCTTATACTTGGGGCGAGGCTTGCGAGCCTTATCAGGCTTCGACTTTGAGCGATCCTCACGAGAATCTGGGTTTTTGGCCTCGCTTCGCGATGGTTTTGGGCCGAATTCGCGCTTCGGCTTCGCGGCGGGCTCATCAATCATGCGCACCCGGATTTCATCCGGCGCGGGGTTGGCGGTCCGCTTCTGAAAGCGGTCAGCCGCCTCGATCGCGATCTCGACATGGCAGGTCCGGTCGTGGATGCGGATGCCACCGATATGACGGCGCTCGACCCCACCGCTGCGGGTGAGCATGCGCAGGATACCCTTCGGCTCGGCCCGATCCTGCCGCCCGACATTGAGTTCAAACCAGCGGAACTGCGCCGGACCGCCCAAAGGTCTTTCCGGCCTATTCTTACCCGGTGGGCGCATGTCCTCGAGCGGCAGCGGGTCAATCTCTTCCGGTTCCGGCAGGCGCGAGCGGAACACACGCGCCAGCGCGGCGGCTATTTCTTCCGCCGGGCGGTTCGCAAGCAAAGCTGCGGCCATCTCGCGATCATCGTCGGTAAGATCAGCGAAAGGCGCCTCATCGGCGAGCACGCGCGTGCGGTCGAGCGAGCGGATGTCATCGGCGCTCGGCAGGGCCACCCAATGCGGGGTTATGCCACCCTCGGCATAAAGGCGATTGGCCTTACCCCGGCGCGACGGCGGCACGAGCATCACGCTGATGCCCTTGCGACCGGCACGACCGGTGCGGCCTGATCGGTGCTGAAGCACCTCGGAGTCGTGCGGCAGATCCGCATGGATCACGAGCCCGAGATGGGGAAGATCTATGCCACGCGCTGCAACATCGGTTGCAATGCAAACTCGGGCACGGCCATCACGCAGGGCTTGCAGGGCCTGATTGCGCTCGTGCTGACCGAGTTCACCCGAGAGGATCACGGCGGAAAAGCCGCGCTCGATCAGCGTGGCATGCAGGTGACGCACCGCATCGCGCGTGTTGCAAAACACGAGCGCTGCGGGGGATTCGGTCTGGCGCAGCAGGTTCACAACGCCCTTCTCGATGGCATTGGGTTTCACCAGTGCTGCGCGATGTTCGATATCCGCATGCCCTGAAACATCGGCGGCAACTTCGATTCGCGCGGCATTGCGTTGGAAGCGCGTGGCGAGTGCGACGATGCCTTTGGGCAGTGTCGCCGAAAACAGCAGGGTGCGCCGCGCTGGTGGTGTTGCGGCAAGAATGAGCTCGAGATCTTCACGAAAGCCGAGATCAAGCATTTCATCCGCTTCATCCAGCACCGCCACCGCGAGTTGATCGAGCTGAAGCGCCCCGCGCGAGAGGTGATCGACCAACCTGCCGGGCGTGCCAACGACGATATGCACGCCGCGCTCGAGATGCTTTCGCTCCGCGCGTTGGTCCATTCCGCCTACGCAGGAGGTGATGATCGCGCCGGCATCCTCGTAGAGCCAGCGCAGCTCGCGCTGAACCTGTAGAGCCAGTTCGCGCGTCGGCGCGATGATCAGAGCCAGGGGCTTGCCTGCAGGCGGCAAGACCTGGCGGTCATCACCCTCTCCGGGCAAAGAGTCCGGCAGCAGAGCAGATGCCATTCCCAGCCCATAGGCGACGGTTTTCCCGGACCCGGTTTTCGACGACACCAACATATCGCGATCCCAGAGTTTCGGGTCGGCGACAGCGGCCTGAACAGCCGTCAGCGTGTCATAGCCCTTTCGGCGAAGGGCCTGGGCTAGCAAGGGGTGCAGCACGTGCGGCAGAGGAGAGAATTCGGTCAATCGTCAACAGTCCTGGATGGCGGAACGGCAAATCGCAAGATGGGTGCTGGGGCCGGGATGAGCGCGTATAACAGGTTCACGGAAAAACGCGCTGTAGAATTCAATTCATCCGAAGGAAATTCATTGAGGGCGTCTGTGTGGCGTAACGCAATCGCGTTTCGCGTGATTTGTAAGTCCTTCACATGCATTCGCCGTCGATCGCTTTTCAAGCAACTCATTGAGGCCGATCAGAGGACCGGTGCGCTGTCCGAACATCCGAGCTGGCGTTGACGAGGCGTTCGGAGCATTCAACGCGGAGACTCGAGCCGCTCTCAAGTTTTTATGTCGGTCGCGCTTGGAAAATGTAGTCTCGATCACCGAGAATTGCCCTGAATTCGGACCCGCAAAAAGCCCGGATTTTTCGTTTTCCGGCTCTCTTTGAGATAGTGTTTTTTTCCCAAAACCCCAGAAATCATCAGCCTTCTCTGTGAGAACCGGAAAATCGTCGGTTTGCATGAGAGTGGCTGGTGCTGCGAGAGAGGATTGAACTCTCGACCTCACCATTACCAATGGTGTGCTCTACCACTGAGCTACCGCAGCCTGTTGCAGGCGAGCCCTTGCCATAGGGGAATCGGGCGGTCAAGCGGCGAGTTTAATTCCAGGCATGTCAAACAATGCGAATATCCACGCTCGCTTACGATCTCAGGATTATGCTGCAACGCACAAAATTGTTGCGATGCAGCATTCGCCGTGATAGGAGCAGCTTCAGTGTAAAGGGGCATTTTTCCCGCCTTTTCGAGGCTCCCAAGGCGGAGCCCGCCATTCTGAGGAGCCTGATCATGGCCAATTCCAAAAAGCCGCCGGTCGCTATGTCGGCCAAGCCCGCGCCCGCAAAATCTACGCCTGTTGCTCCTGTCGCGGCTATGCCCGCCGCTGTTGTGGCTCCGGTTGCTGCCCCGGCTGTTGTTAAGGTGGCTCCGGTTGTTGCTCCGGTTACGCCGGCCAAGGTTGACGTGCCGAAGGTCGAGGCTGCCAAGCCTGTGATCGCGAAAGCCGAGCCCGTGAAGGCTGAAGCGCCGAAGCCGGCAGCGCCGATTTTGGCCAAGGCCGCTTCACCGATCGCATTGAAGCCTGTTGCGCCCGTCCAAAAGCCTGTTGAGACCGCCAAAACTGTTGTCGCGACCAAGCCTGTTGTCGCGACCAAGCCTGTTGTAGCTGCCAAGCCTGAGGTGGCTGCCAAGGCACCCGCCGTCACAGCCACTAAGGCTCCCGAAGCCGCGTCGAAGCCGGCTCTCAAGGCCGCTGAAAAGGTTGCTTCCGGTTTCCCGGTTGCGGATGTCCTGAAGCCTGTCGCGGCTTTGCAGGAAAACGTGCGGGCCAATACCGAAAAGGCGTTGACCGAACTCCGCGGTCGTTACGCCGAAGTGAAGGGCTTTGCCGAGACCGCCACCGTGCGCCTTGAGGACAGCATGAAGGCTGCCCAAAGCGGTTCGCGTGAAATCGGGGTGGCCTTCTTCGAGATCGTCAAGGCGCAGACGCATGCCAATCTTGACCACGCCAAGACGCTTGCCGGCGCCAAGACGCTCCCTGAGCTCATGAATGTGCAGCAGGCATTCGTGCTCTCGCAGTTCCAGTCGGCCCAAACTCGCGCCAAGGATGTCGCGACGCTGGCCAGCAAGGTCGCAAGCGACGTCACCTCGCCGCTGCGTGCCTCTTTCGAGCAGATGCTGCGCCGCTAAGCGCAAGCCACGAATTCAGAGGCCGGCACTCCTTTTGGGATGCCGGCCTTTTCTTTTTTTGTGCCGGTCGTGGCGCTTGAAATCCACCGCGTTTGCCTCTAGGGCTCTCGCCGGATGCAGTCGTAGCTCAGTTGGTTAGAGCGCCGGATTGTGGCTCCGGAGGTCGGTGGTTCAAGTCCACCCGACTGTACCATCCCCAAAAATTGCCACGCCTCTCGCATTTCCTACCGCCATAAAAAAGGCCCAGCTTTCGCCGGGCCTTTTGTTTTTGCATGGTCAGCTTTCTTACACTGCCTTTGGCTCACGTGACTTGATGATCCAGGCCAGAGCCAGCACCAGTGCGGCGCCAACCGCGGCAGCCCCGTAGAATATCCAGCCCAAGGGCTTCGTGATCA
>JBOFZC010000045.1:0-3559 GCA_051654985.1 Rhabdaerophilum sp. | reverse complement strand
CGCGATCTTCTATCCCGGAAGGAGACGGGGCCGCCCGCCGACCATATGTATGCTCGCGAGGCTCCTCTGCCCTTCTCCGATTCGTTTCTGGCATACCTCTTTGCACAGGCCGCCAGCCCGCTTTTCTGGCTGATCGGCGGGGTGACGATCTTTGCCATTGCAGTTTCGAAGGGTGCGTTTGGCGGTGGTTTGGCTTCTATCGGCATACCGATGCTCTCGCTGCTGATCGACCCGATCGGTGCGGCGATTATCGTGGCGCCTCTGGTCTCGCTGATGGATATGTTCACGCTGAGAACCTTCGGGCCGTCCTCGTGGTCGAAGCCGGATCTGAAAGTGCTACTGCCGGGGTTGTTGATAGGGCTCGGCATCGGCTGGCTGGTGTTCGAGACGGTCGATTCGCGTCTGGTCGCTTTGCTGATCGGGCTGATCAGCCTCAGTTTTGCTCTGCACTGGTTCTGGAAGCGGTCACGAAAGACACCATCAGCCGGCAAACCTGTGAGCACGCCTTTAGGTGTGATAGCCGGAATAGCTTCCGGGTTTACGACCTTTGTAGCGCATGCGGGAGGCCCCCCGGTGGTGATGTATCTGATCGGGCGACATCTCGAGAAAAGACTGTTCGTTGGAACGATCACAGCGTTTTTCACGATCGGGAACCTGATCAAACTCGGTCCATACTCGATGCTGATGGCGGCAAGGCCCGATGCGGCGGCTGCCGCGTTGCTGCTCGCGCCTCTTGTTCCACTGGGCGTGTGGCTGGGACTGCGGGCTCACAAGCACCTCTCTTTTGACGCGATCATGTTGATCATGAATATTGTTTTGATCCTCGGTGGCAGCCGATTGATCTGGCAGGCGCTTGCCGGGTTCGCGCGATGAGCGGACCGCGTCTGCCTTTTTTGTTTGCGCTTAGCGGCATTGCTGTTCTGTGCGTCATGGATGCGCTGCTTAAAGCCGCCGGCGCGCATTACCCCACGTTTCAACTCGCTTTCATGCGCTTTGTCGCTGGCTTCGTCTGGACGGGAACGGCTGTACTCATTCTGCGGCCCGCTTTTCCGAGCGCTGAGACGATCCGCACCAATTCCGTGCGTGGCGTGATTGGTGCTGTAACAGCAACGAGCTTTTTCTATGGCCTGCAAACCCTACCGCTCGCCGAAGCGATCGCGTTTTCGTTTCTCTCACCGCTGTTTCTGGCGTTGTTCGGAGCATTGATCCTCAAAGAGGTGCTCGGGCGCTTCACGCTCTATGGCCTCGGTTTTGGCTTTTTGGGCATGCTGATCATGACCTTCGGGCAGGGCTTTGCGAGCGGTTCAGGGCTGTTTGGTGGCACATTGCATCTGCCGGGCGTGGCGGCAGCGACGCTCTCGGCGATCACCTATGCGTTCGGGCTAGTGCTGTTGCGCCAGCGCGCGCAGCAGGATGCGCTGATCCTGATCGTGTTGTTTCAGGCGATGATACCTATGATCTTGCTCGCCATCCCCGCCTATCTGGTGTGGCAGCCGGTGACGCCTTCGCATCTGTGGATTTTTGTCGCGATCGGCGGGCTGGGGCTGGTTGGTCATATGCTGATGGCCAACGCCTTCAAGCGCGCGGAAGCAGCTGTGCTCGCGCCGACTGAGTATTCCGCGATGATCTTTGCCGCCTTGCTGGGATTGTTGTTTTTCTCGGAAGTGCCAGGCCTCGCAACCTTTGCCGGCGCAAGCCTTGTGATCATGGGCACCATGGTGGCCATGCGCGGGCGTTCGAATTAACTGAACTCATCGTTTTGCCTCTCCGCGCGGGGACATTTCGACTTTTGTCTCGCCCAATCCTTGACTCCCCCGAGGCACGCCTCCATATCGCGTTGGCACTCATCAATCGTGAGTGCTAATCGGATTGTGACGGGGTTTCGGCCCGCTTGCCGGAGATGACCTCCGGGAGCCGTTCGGTCGGCCTCTCCTCAACACGAAGCCTTTCAAGAGGAAGTTGAACATGAAATTTCGTCCCCTGCATGACCGCGTGGTCGTGAAGCGCATTGACAGCGACGAGAAGACCAAGGGCGGTATCATCATCCCCGACACGGCGAAGGAAAAGCCGCAAGAGGGTGAAGTTGTGGCCGTGGGCCCCGGTGCCCGCGATGAAAGCGGCAAGCTCATTGCCCTCGACGTGAAGAAGGGCGATCGCGTGCTCTTCGGCAAATGGTCGGGCACGGAAGTGAAGATCGATGGCGCTGACCTCCTCATCATGAAGGAGAGCGACATCATGGGCGTGATCGCCTGATTTACCCCACATCCCTTTTCTCAATTTCGGAGTAACAGAACATGGCTGCGAAAGACGTCCGTTTTTCGTCCGATGCGCGCGACAAGATGCTGCGCGGCGTCGACATCCTCGCCAATGCGGTGAAGGTCACCCTCGGCCCCAAGGGCCGTAACGTTGTCATCGAGAAGTCGTTCGGCGCCCCGCGCATCACCAAAGACGGTGTGACGGTTGCGAAGGAAATCGAACTCGCCGACAAGTTCGAGAACATGGGCGCACAGATGGTGCGCGAAGTCGCCTCGAAGCAGAACGACGCTGCTGGCGACGGCACCACGACCGCGACGGTTCTGGCGCAGTCGATCGTGCGTGAAGGTGCCAAGGCTGTGGCCGCTGGCATGAACCCGATGGACCTCAAGCGTGGCATCGACATGGCGGTGGAAGCCGTTGTTGCCGACCTCAAGAAGAACTCCAAGAAGGTGACATCCAACGACGAAGTCGCTCAGGTCGGCACGATTTCGGCGAACGGCGATGCCTCGGTTGGCAAGATGATCGCGGAAGCGATGCAGAAGGTCGGCAACGAGGGCGTGATCACGGTCGAGGAAGCCAAAACAGCTGAAACCGAACTCGATGTCGTCGAAGGCATGCAGTTCGACCGCGGCTATCTCTCGCCGTATTTCATCACGAATGCTGAGAAGATGGTGGCGGATCTTGAAGACCCCTACATCCTCATTTTCGAGAAGAAGCTCTCCTCGCTCCAGCCGATGCTGCCGATCCTGGAATCGGTTGTCCAGACCGGTAAGCCGCTCCTCATCATCGCCGAAGACGTTGAAGGCGAAGCGCTCGCCACCCTCGTGGTGAACAAGTTGCGCGGTGGCCTCAAGGTCGCGGCCGTGAAAGCTCCGGGCTTCGGTGATCGCCGCAAGGCGATGCTCGAGGACATCGCGATCCTCACCAGTGGCACGATGATCTCGGAAGATCTCGGCATCAAGCTCGAGAACATCTCGCTGAAGGATCTCGGACGCGCCAAGAAGGTGCGTATCGAGAAAGAGAACACCACGATTGTCGACGGTGCCGGCAAGAAAAAGGACATCGAAGGTCGTGTGTCGCAGATCAAGGCACAGATCGAAGAAACCTCTTCGGATTACGATCGCGAGAAGCTCCAGGAGCGCCTGGCCAAGCTCGCGGGCGGCGTCGCGGTGATCCGCGTCGGCGGCTCGACCGAGATCGAGGTCAAGGAAAAGAAGGACCGCGTGGATGACGCGCTCAACGCCACCCGCGCTGCGGTGGAAGAGGGTGTGCTTCCGGGTGGCGGCATCGCGCTGCTGCGCGC
>JBOFZC010000044.1:0-8406 GCA_051654985.1 Rhabdaerophilum sp. | reverse complement strand
GCTCAGAGTTTTACCTTCTCCGCGGATAGCCTTTTGCTTGCGATTACGCGTGATGAGGCATTGGGCGACCTTTTCCAGAACCCGGGCCAACGGAGTGAACTTGAGCGTGCGCTTCAAGGCCTCGCGCGCCGGCAATTGCTGGATTATGCGGTCGTTGTCTCGCGCTCGGATGGCCGTGTTCTCGCTGAAGCCGGCGATTCCGACACCTTCGCGAGCCGCGCGAGGGCTGTTCAGAACTTGATTGAAACGGCCCGCCTACGCGGACTCGAAGGCTCAACCATCGGCATCGGGCGCGAAGCGCGTGTCATTCAGGATGGCCTTGGTATCATGACGCTCGCGACTTTGCCTATCGGTCGCAACCTGATCCTGATTTCCACGAGGCCAATCACGAGTGCTTCGTTGCGACGTTTTTCCACCATGCTGGCTGTCCCCAATCTTCGGGTGATCATGGGGCGCTCGACGATTGAAACGAGTTATGCCGTCCCAAGCCTCGATGGCCAGACTCATATGTCGGTGATCTGGGATCCGGCTCGCGATGCGGCAGATATTCTGGGTGAATTGGCCTTGTTCAGCTTCTTCGGCACCTGCCTCGTGGCGGGGGTCGGCATTTTGCTCTTCAGGCGTATCCGCCGTACAACGGAGGAAATCCTGCATCGCGAGGCTCGCGCTAGCCACGAGGCACGCCATGATGCACTTTCGGGGTTGCCCAACCGCACCGTCTTCATCGACGCACTGAATGAAACCTTGGAAGATCTGCCACATCGCGAGCACAGCTTGGCGGTGCTTTTGCTCGATCTCGACAAATTCAAGGATGTGAACGACACCTACGGCCATGCGGCTGGTGACCGAGTACTGGTCGAATTTGGCGCGCGCGTCCGCCCCCTTCTGCGCCAAACCGATATTCTCGCTCGGCTCGGCGGGGATGAATTCGCGGTGCTGCTCCCCACGGTGCGGACGCATCTCGATGCGACGCGCCTTGCACAAGCGATTGTCGATGCGGCGAACCAGCCCTTCATCATTGAAGGTATCGAGATGCGCATTGGCGTCACGATCGGGATCGCGATCGGCCCAAATGATGGCAGCGATAGCGCCACCCTTTTGCGTGCGGCAGATACCGCGCTCTATCGCGCGAAAAACGAAGGTCGGAACCGCTTCAACCTTTACGAACACCGGATGAACGAGCAAGAGCGCATGCGCAAGCTCGTGGATGACGAGCTGCGTGGCGCGATCGAGCGCGATGAACTGACACTCGTCTACCAGCCGCAGGTCCATGCTGATACCGGCCGCATCGCTTCGGTGGAGGCCCTCGTGCGCTGGCGTCACCCCGTGCATGGAATGATCTCGCCGGTGATGTTCATTTCAGCGGCTGAAGAGCGCGGGCTGATCGTGCCGCTCGGTGAATGGGTTCTGCGGCGCGCGATGCGCGATGCCGGGCGCTGGCCCAAACTGCGCGTCGGCGTGAATGTCTCCGCTGTGCAGTTCCGGCAGAAGGATTTCGTGGAATTGGTCGGGCGCGTGCTCAAGGAATGCAAGGCCGAGCCAGGCCAGCTCGAACTCGAGCTGACCGAAGGCGTGCTTGTTGAGGATGCCGATCAAGCGCAGGCTGCTATGATGGATTTGCGCTCATTGGGCGTGAAACTCGCACTTGACGATTTTGGAACCGGCTATTCCTCGCTGATCTATTTGCGCCGCTTTGCCTTCGACAAGATCAAGATCGACAAGTCTTTCCTCGACCAGATGGAGGCCACAGGCGAAAGCGCCATTCTGGTGCATTCTGTTGTGCATCTCGGCCGTGCGCTCGGCTTGGAAGTCACGGCGGAGGGAGTGGAGACCGAAGAGCAACGGCGTTTCTTGCAAGCCGTGGGCTGCCACCTGCTGCAAGGCTACCTGTTCTCACGGCCCGTTCCGGCGGAAAATCTGGATGAATTACTCGCGCTGGATTTCGATCTCAGCGAACGCAAGGCACCACAAAGTGCGGCCTAAAAAGGTCCGCTAGACGATCAGAAACGTCAGCGATTTCAAGATCGCGATCGTCACTAGCAAAGTCACAACCACGGCGAAAACACTCGCAAGCCCGCCGAGCAGGATGACGATCCCATCACGCTCGGCCAATCCCAATCCAAGCAAGATCACAGCAAAGCCCGGAGCGATGCCGCCGAAAAACGGGATCGGTGCCATTAAGGCCAGCGCGAGAATGCACAAGACGACCCCGAGAACACGCTGCATCGGCGGATCGCTCAGCAAGGCGATCCGAGGGCGCATCGCGCGCTCGATGGTTGACAAGGTCGGCGTCGCACGTTGCACCACGCGACTGAGATCAGCCCTCTTCACACGCTTGGTGCCCACCCAGCGCGGCAACGCGAGGTGATCTTTGCCGAGCACCATCTGAAAAGCGATGATGCCGATGATGAACCCGCACAAGATCGGCAGCCCCGGCACCGGCAGCAGGTTCGGCAAGCCGAACATCACCAGCACGAGCCCGAAGCTACGTGGCCCGAGCGCAGTGATGATCTCGTCGACAGCCGGCTTCTCGCCAAGGGTTGTCGAGCCGCCATCACCATTCAGCAGGCCGGCGAGAATTTCGTGAATGCGCAAGGAAGGCTCGTCCATGGTCAAAAAGCTGGCCCCGTTTTAGCGGGAAAGGACGGGGTTGCAAGACTGAAGCGTGACGGTTGCTCAGTGCCGTTTTTTTGCCGTATTTCGGCCGGGGCGTTCTTGACTTCTCGATCGTAGTCGATTGTTTTTATGCATGCTTCTCTTGCCTCGTCTTTTTTGCATCGCTGCAAGCCTCATCATGGCGGTGGGATTTGATACCATGGCGTGGGCGGATTGGGAGGAGACTTCCCCTTCCGGATGGCGACACTTCTTTCGAGACCGCTATGTTGGTGTCGCTTTCAACAGCCTGAGCGCAACGCAATGGGGTGCCAGTTTCTCGACCGGCGCCAAGATCGCGTTCTTCTCTCGTCGCGACGAAACCGGCCCGCGCCTTGTGTTTTTCAGCACCGAGAAGCTGCGTGAGCGCGATCCGCTGATCATCGGCCGTTTCAACCAATATGCGGGCACGCGGGTGTTCGGCGGCTATGAATGGCATCGCGAGGGGCTGACGCTTTCTGCCTATGGAGGCGCGAGCCTTGCGATGCATTCACCCTGGGAACGTGCTGTCACACGCTATCATGCCCGGATCGGCGTAGCCGGCTTGTTTGAATTCTGGAAAAGTTGGCAAGCAGGCAGTGTGGTTCCAGAAGGTTTCACGAGTGGAACGCTCATGCTCGATGCCGCTGAGGGATCAGCTTTTTTTCGCCTGCGATATGGATTTGCGACAGGATTGAGCGGCATGGCGATCGGGCCAGACTTCTCCGTTTCGACCGGCAGTCGCGTGGCCGTCGGAAGGCTCATTGCACGCAACAGCTGGCTGAAAACACGGCTGGGTCTTCATGCCACGGGGTTTCGCTTCGGACAATTGGGAGTCAATCTCGCAGCCGGATACGAGCATCGGCATCGCGAACGCAGCGGCAGCTACGCTGAGGCGACAGTTCTTTGGTTCTATTGAGGTTTGTCTCGTTCAGCAAAGGCCTCGCGCGTGTCGAGATCGGCGAGAATGCCGGGATCGTCCAGTTCCAATTGCATGACATCTTGGCGCGATTTCAACAGCACCCTCGCCCCCTGATCACCCGAGAGCATCGCGATATCAGCAAAGAGCTCGCGCATTAGAAGTACCGGATGACCCCATTCGCCTTGATGCGTGGGGACGATGGCGGCCAAAGCCGGATCTGCCTGTGCGGCCGCGATGATCGCGCGCAAAGTTTCCGGGCGGATCAAGGGCATATCCGCGAGCAGGATCAGCGCCCCCTCGCAAGCCGGAGGCAGGGCTGCAAGCCCGGCTTTCAGCGAGGTCGAGAGACCGGCCGCGAAATTGGGATTGTGGAGGCTGCGCATATCCGCCGCGTCCGCGAGGACCGCGATTTCGTTCGCGCGCGCACCGGTGACGACAAGGCGGAACTGGACCGGGGCAGACTTCGCCAGCCCGAGGGCGTGCGCGATCAGTGGCTTGTCCCGAAATTCGGCCAGCAGTTTGTGCCCGCCGGCAAATCGCGTCGAAGCTCCCGCCGCGAGAACAAGCGCCGCGAACCGGCTCATGGCTTGCCCGCACGCGGCTGTGGTCGCGTGCCGATTTCCATCAGGAGGCCGCCGACACCCATCGCGCGGATGTCATTTGCCGTGACGGCAAGGCCGGCGCAGAGGCGCTGAAGCACCCAATCGAAGCCGTTTTCGACAGGCGAACGCGCACAACCTGGCGCGCCGATCACCGGTTTCGCATGAACCTCGCCGATCAATAGCAGGTTACCGGGATCAACCGGCATGCCCAAATGCTCGACCCTTCCGCCGCTGCGCAGGATCGCCTGCGGGATGACATCGCGGCGGTCGGAAATTGCGGCAGCGCCGAAGATCAGGAGGATATCAAAAGAGGTGGCATCCAGTGCAGCCAACGCTTCAGCCAGCGTGTCCTCGTGATGCACGAGGCGCTGCTCGAAGGCCAATTCGGAGCCCAGCGAGGCTAGTCTCTCGGTCGAGACCTTCGCGGTTTTCGCGAGCACGCTGGGCTTGGTTTCCGGCAGGGAAAGCTGGATCAGCCCAACACGTCGCGGCTGAAACGGAACAACTCTCAGCGGTTTTTCAACTGAGAACACCGCCAACCCCGCATCGACCAGAACACCCGGCAGCGCGAAGGGGATGATTTTCACCGTCGCAATCATTTCACCGGCACTCACACGCCGGAAAGGCGGCAGGGTCGCAATCGTCATGCCTTCATCAAGCGCGTTGAACCTCTGGATCGCCTGCGCGTCGATGAGCAGCACGCCGTCGGCTTCGGCAAAAAGATTGACACGGCCCGTGAAGGGCTCGGCAGCGCGCAGATTTTCGCCTTTGGCGGCATCACCGAGCCGGCGGGCTGCCTCATCCTCGCCGATATCGCCAGTTTCTTCGCGGGCGATCGTGACCTTGGCGACGCCCGCTTGGGCGAGCGCCGCGCAATCCTCCGCACTCAGTCGATGCCCCTTAGCGAACACGCCCTCCCCTGCCCGCACGCGATGCGCGATGACTCCACCGACGGCTTCCTCGGGAGCCAGGCTCGCAAAAATCATCCGGCCCGCCTTTTCTCGCGCATCGCAGCGATGATCTCTCCGGCGATCGAAATGGCGATCTCGGCTGGGCTCACGGCGCCAATATCGAGGCCGATCGGGGCCTGGATGCGCGCAATATCCTCAGCGGAAAACCCAGCCTCAGCAAGGCGTTCCACCCGTCGCGCATGGGTTTTCCGGCTGCCCAAAGCGCCGATGTAAAAACAGCCTGAACGCAAGGCCGCGTTCAAACCGGGGTCATCAATTTTCGGATCATGCGTGAGGGCCACGAAAGCCGTGAAACGATCGAGCCCGAGCTTAGGGAGCGCCTCATCTGGCCATTCCGCGAGCACGCGAATGCCCTTGAAACGCTCTTCGGTGGCGAAAGCCGTGCGCGGATCCACGATCGTGCAATCCAATGCCGCGACGCGCGCGATTTCGGCGAGCGCCTGGCTGATATGCACCGCGCCGGTGACGATGAGTTTCACCGGGGGCAGGTGCACGTTGATGAAGGCCGCGCCCTCGGACACCACTCCGCTTTTGCCGGAACGGAACGCCTCGTGAAGCGCCTCTGCCAGCGGATCAGTCGAAACCTTTTCCGGCACAACCAAGCGCGCTTCACCACTGGCGATCTCTGTGACGATCGCAACAGGTTCGCGCGCCGCGATTTTCGCATTGAGCGCAGAAAGAAGCGCCAGCTTCACGTCACAGGCTCCACGCGCACGGCGATCTTGCCACCACAGGAAAGCCCGACACGCCATGCAGTCTCATCGGCGACACCGAATTCAAGCACGCGCGGCTCGCCGCTGGCGATCACCTCTGCGGCCTCAGCGACGACAGCGCCTTCCACGCAACCACCCGAAACCGAGCCCTCGAAATTGCCCTCGGCATCAATCACGAGATGCGAGCCCACAGGCCTTGGAGCAGAACCCCAGGTCTCAATCACGGTTGCAATGGCGACACCGCGCCCAGCGCGCGCCCATTCCTCGGCCTTCGCAAGCAATTCCGCATCATTGGTGCTCATTGCAAACCCTTTCGCAGCAAGCGTCTCGGATCAGCCCCAACGCTGTTTTTTGCCGAGAGCGCCTCACAAAGATCAGTCATCGCGGCGAGATTGTGGAGGGTACGAAACTCATCCACATGCGCGAGCATCGCGCGTATCCCCGCCGCCTTCGCCTCGAAGCCATCGAAACGCAGCAGCGGATTGAGCCAGATCAGCCGGCGCGAGAGGCGATGCAGGCGGGCGATCTCTTGCGACAGTTCCTCCGTGCCCTCCCGCTCGAGACCATCAGTGATGAGCAAAACGATCGGCCCGCCGGACATCACGCGCCGGGCGTGCAGGCGATTGAAATCGTGCAGGGCCTTGCCGATCCGCGTGCCGCCATCCCAGTCCCGCACGAGTTTCGAGGCTCCGGACAGCGCCAATTCGGGGTCGCGGGTGTTGCGCAAGGTGCGGGTGACATTCGTCAGCTCGGTGGCGAAAGTGAAAGCTGAAACGCGCCGGCCGCTTTCAGCGAGGGCATGCAGGAAATGCAGGAAAAGGCGTGAATACTGGCTCATCGAGCCCGAGATATCGCAGATGGCCACGAGAGGTGGCATCTCCTCGCGGCGCGAGCGGCGCATCAGCGTGAGCCCCGCCCCACCGCCACGCATCGAAGCCTTGAGACTGGAACGCATATCCAGCATTGGCCCACGCGGATCAGCCAAAAAACGCCGCGTTTTCACCCGATGAAGCGGCAAAGTGAGCTTCGCGATTTCGCGCTTGGCCGCGGCGATTTCGGCCGTTGTCATGCCCTCGAAATCTTTGTTCCGGAACACCTCGATATTCGACATCGTGAGGCGGGAATTGAGGTCGAGTTCTTCCCGAGGCTTGGCGTCCTCGGGCGGGCGTTCTGCGAACATCGCATCGGCGAGGCGACGGAGTGTATCCTTGCGCTTATCGGTCGGGTTGGCCGGCGCAATCGGCATCAGGATCGACATCATTTTCTCGACCAGCGCGCGCCTGCGCCAGAACAGGCGGAAGGCCTGATCAAAAAGCTCCCTATCCTGTCGTCTCTTGACGAAAACCGCTTCGAGTGCGGCGCGAAACTCCGCCCGCTGGCCGAGGCCGATGGCCTCAACAGCCGCCACCGCATCGAGCGCCGATCCGGGGCCGATTTTCATTCCCGCCGCGCGTAGGGTGCGTGCGAAATAGACAATATTCTCAGATAGATGTCCGCCAATCGGCAGCGGCTGAGCGCGCTCACGCGCCACGACGGACTTCCACCGCATAGCCCCGCGCGTTTTTCAGCGAGACAATGCGATCCTGCGGGCCGATTTCGCCCAATTCCACGTCGCGATCGGGCAGGATGGCCGTGACTTTCGAGCCCGTGAACACCAGCACTTGATCGCCCTGCGCAAGCGCCGCTTCCGCCCAGCGGCGCAGGCTGCGAATGTAAGGATCGTGCCGCCAATTCGCGGGAAACCCGGGATCAACCGTCACCGCGAGCGAGTTCGTGCCGGGGTAGATCGAGAGCACGAATTTGCAATATTCCGGCTTCCATTCCGGGCCGAGATCGGGGTTTTCGATCCATTGGCAATCAAAAGCACGGCAGAGCTGCGGGCGCGTCTCATGGATGCCGCAGCCCCTGCCCTGCACCACATGCGAGCACCATTTCCCTGCCGGTTTATCCAGCGGCGGAACGGGGAAGAGTTTGCAGCAGAGCGTGCAGGTGCCGCAGGTGCGTGCCGTCGTCATTCGGCTGTCTCTGTCATGAAAACCTTTTGCGCCACGCGCCATTCCCCATCAATTTTGAGGCAGGAAAGCAGATCGGTGAAGAAGCGCGGCGGGATCGCGCATTTGAGTTTCACGAGCGCCATGCCCGGCGAGATGATATCAATCGCGAGAATATGGTCATGCCGGGCAAGGCCACGCGCTTTTGGAGATTCTCGGTTGCGAACGGCATCAAGCCATTGATCCCTAGGCGTGATCAGCAATTTCCCATCGTTGAATTGGGTCAATGCGCTGGTGGGGTGAAACGCTGCGGCGATCTTGTCGACATCGCCTTCATAGAGCCCGTCGAGATAGGTCTGGACGAGCTTTTCTATGGCTTCGAGGTCATTCATTTCTGGCTCCTGATCTCATCGAGAATTTGTTTCGCCAACCCCGTTTGCATGCGCTGGATGTCATCCTGCACTTTCAGGAGAGCACCAAGGGTATCTGAAACGATCGCCGGGTCGAGGGCGACGGCATCGAGCTCCACGAGGGCGGTTGCCCAATCGAGCGTCTCGGCCACACCCGGCGCCTTGA
>JBOFZC010000043.1:0-11980 GCA_051654985.1 Rhabdaerophilum sp. | reverse complement strand
CCGGACGGCTGGGAGACAATCGCCATGTTCCGCTCCATCTTGATTGCCAATCGCGGAGAAATCGCCCTGCGTGTCGCGCGCACGGCGCGGCGCATGGGATTGCGCGTGATCGCGGTGCATTCCGAGGCGGATGCGAAGGCACCCTTCGTGACGTTTGCGGATGAAGCGCATCTGATCGGCCCCGCACCGGCGCGCGAGAGCTATCTCGTGGCAGAGCGCATTCTCGAAGTCGCGAAAAAGGCTGGCGCGGAGTGTATCCATCCCGGCTACGGTTTCCTTTCGGAAAATGCGGAATTCGCTGAGGCCTGCGAGAAAGCGGGCATCGCATTCGTGGGTCCGCCCGCTTCCGCCATCCGTGCGATGGGCCTGAAAGATGCCGCGAAGTCTTTGGTTGAAAAGGCGAATGTGCCGGTGGTGCCTGGCTATCACGGCGAAGTGCAGGATGCCGCCTTCCTCAAGGAGAAGGCGTACCAGATCGGTTATCCCGTGCTGATCAAGGCTGTCGCCGGCGGCGGCGGCAAAGGCATGCGTAAGGTCGAGAAGCATCTCGAATTCGAGGAGGCGCTCGCCTCAGCCCAGCGCGAGGCGACGAATGCGTTTGGTGATCCGCGCGTGCTCGTTGAAAAATATGTCACCGCGCCAAGGCACGTGGAAGTGCAGGTTTTTGGCGACAAGCATGGCAACGTGATCCACTTTTTCGAGCGTGATTGCTCGATGCAGCGCCGGCATCAGAAAGTCATCGAGGAAGCGCCCGCGCCCGGCATGACCCCCGAGGTTCGCGCCGCATTTGGCAAGGCCGCGACCGATGCCGCTAAAGCCGTTGGCTATTACGGCGCCGGCACAATCGAGTTCATCGCCGATGGCTCGAAGGGCCTGCGCGCCGATGGCTTCTATTTCATGGAAATGAACACGCGCCTGCAGGTCGAGCATCCCGTGACGGAAGAGATCACCGGGTTTGACCTTGTTGAGCTGCAATTGCGTGTCGCTGCGGGCGAGACATTGCCGGTGACGCAGGATCAGCTCTCCATCCACGGCCATGCCGTGGAGGCGCGACTCTATGCTGAGGAACCCGAGCGGGGCTTCCTGCCTTCCACCGGCAAGCTCCACGCCCTTCGCCTTCCGCATGGCGAGGGCATCCGTATCGATTCCGGCGTGATCGAAGGCGGCGAAGTCACCCCGTTCTATGATCCGATGATCGCCAAGATCATTGCGCACGGGCCGACGCGCGAAACAGCGCTCGACCGCCTGCGCGATGCACTGAACAGCACCATTGTCGCCGGTCCCAAGACCAATACACGCTTTTTGGCGGCTCTGATCGATCACCCCGATTTCCGGGCTGAAAAGCTGGATACGGGGCTGATTGAGCGGAATCTGGTGGCTCTCGGTATCTCTGCGCCTGAAATTGATCCTGAAACTGTGGCGGTTGGTGCACTTGCGCTTGTGGCACGTGAGAAGATGCGACTGGGGGAAGCGGCAATAGCGCGCTCGGGCTGGCCGTCCGATCCATGGTCCGAGGCTGACGGTTTTGCGCTTCACCCGGGTCGCGAAACGCTCTGGCGCATCGAAGCGGAAGGCGAGGCGCAATCGATCCGCATGAATGCTGCCGCCGATGCCGCGATCGATATCGCGCGCTTGGGAAACCGCGATTTCACCCTTGTTGAAACCACGGCCACGAATTTCGTGCTGGTGAATGGCATGCAAACCGAAGTGCGTGCCATCGATCCACTGGATGTGGATCTCGGTGAACACGCCGGTGACGCCGGCGGCAATGTGAAATCGCCGATGCATGGCAAGCTCGTGGCCCTGTTCGTGAACGAGGGCGATGTCGTTGAAAAAGGGCAGCGCGTTGCTATCGTTGAGGCGATGAAAATGGAGCACCCTGTGCTCGCCCCGCGTGCCGGCACGGTTGAAGCCATTGCCTATCAACCCGGCGCTCAGATGGGGCAGGGCGCGCGGATTCTCACGGTGGCCGAGGCCGACGCGTGACACTTCACATTCTCAAGCTTGCTGTGGGATGTGAGTCTATCGCCGATCTCGAGAGTTGGATCGAGGCAACACGTCTACAATATCAGCGGCTTGGTCGACCCTATCGGCAGTTGCACACGACACGCATGGTGCCCAAACGCTTCGATGAAATCGTTGGGCAGGGCTCGCTTTATTGGGTGATAAAAGGCTGGCTTTCGGCCCGCCAGCCTATCTCGGCGATTGAACCATTCACAGATCCCGATGGCATTTCCCGCTGCCATATCGTGCTGGAACCGGTCGTGGTGCCGGTGCGCTCGCGACCGGTGCGGCCTTTCCAGGGCTGGCGCTATCTCGCCGCTAAAGATGCGCCACCCGATATTCCAAGTGGTGCCGCGGCGCTCGCCGAAATGCCTGAAGATATGCAGCGCGAATTGCGGCAATTGGGGTTGCTGTGAGTGGCCGAACTTTACTTCAGAGGATTGAAGAATGGCGGTTTTGTTTGATGGCCCTGTGATGGCCGACTATTTCCAGTTTTACATCGCCGATGCGACGCAGTTTGAAATACCGACTGTCTATACCGAAGAGACTGCTAAAATCCGTCTCCAAAGTGATAAAGGCATTTTGGTCATCACAACAGCCCGCAACATGACCGTTCCGGTCCGCGTCGAGCTGCACAGCCAGAAGCCTGAGATTAACCTGACCAAGGTTGATCATGCGGTTGAAGGCAGTCTCCAGACTTCGGGGCGGATGGTTGTCGCAGGCCTGACGGATTATCTACCAAGAGCCGCGCATTTTTCTGTGCCTGCAGGCAATCTTTGCGCGCTCGTCGTCTCAACAGGCCTCGGCACCCTAAGCGCCGATGGGCTCGATGGCCAGGACCGCTACTCGGTCCATCTTTGGCCCTGCGCATCACAGGGCATTTCCGTTTTGCGCCAATGGCCGGGCTGACACCCTTCCACGCCTCAGCATTCTCCCCTAAACAGGCCAGATGAATTACATCATTTCTACGCTGGTTTTCGGCGCGATTGTCTGGTGGTTTGCGGTTGGTCCGGGGCGCAAGGCGGGCGATAGCCTCTCGCCATTTATGCGCAAAGCCGCAGGGCTTGGCGCTGGAGCGCTCGGCATCCTGCTGGGCATGAAGGGCCGGTGGGACTTCGCGATCGTGCTGGTTTCGCTCTCGGCCTGGCTGCTCGGTTTCCGCTTGCCATCAATGTTCGATCCGATCGGCAATGCAAGACGATCGCAAATCCGCACCGCAGCGATGCTGGTAACGATTGATCTCGGCTCAGGGGCGATGGAAGCCCAGGTGATCGCAGGACAATTTGCCGGAAAATCGCTCTCGAAACTGCGAGATTCTGATCTCATTCCGCTCGCGCAGGAACTGGCAAAGATCGACCCCTCAGGCCTGAACCTGATCTTGCAGGATCTCGACCGCCGCGCGCCCGGATGGCGTCAGCACGTGAATGTTGATCCGCAAGCGGGGGCTCGAGACCCGCGCGCTGCTTCCTCCGAAATGCGTGAAGAGGAGGCTTATCAGATCCTTGGGCTTGAACCGGGGGCGAGCGAGGAGGCCATCCGCGCCGCGCACCGCGCGCTGATCGCGCGGCTGCACCCCGACAAGGGCGGCTCCACCACGCTCGCGGCGCTCGTGAACCGGGCGAAAGACGTGGCGCTCGCTTCCCGGCGCTGAACCGAGCGGGCGCTCGAGGCCGGGCCATGAGACAGGGCTGTGGGTGTCAACGGCATCCATCGCGGTTTTTTCCTGATCAGAGTCCAGGCATCAGATTTTTTGAGCGAAACAGTTGAAGCCATTGCGCTTCAAAGCCTTGCAGGCCTCTTGAGCCTCATCGGCGTCAAACCCAGCAAAGCGCGCGCGGTAAAGCGTAGCGCTGCCCTTGGTCACCGGCTCGGTGAAAGCCTCAGCGGCCTTGAGGCGCACGGCCTTGCCGCGTGCATTGTCGAGGACCACCCGAGCTTTGGCTTCGCTTTCTGCAGCTGCGAGCTGGATGATCCAGCCAGAGCGCGTCACGGCGGTGATTGCCGGTGTAAATTTCGGTTGCGGCGCGGCGACTGTCACGACGGGTGCAGCAACCGGTGCCGGCGCAACAACGGGCGCAGGCGTTGCGATGCGCGGAGCAGATGCGCGCTCCTCTGCTTTCGCAGGAATGGTCGCCTCAGCAGCCTTCGGGAGCGGCTGGTTCGTTTCAGCCTGGGGTGTCGCCGATGGCAAGGCATTGGTGTAACGTACATTGCCGGGGGGCACGAAGCGTTGCTCGCGCTGCGGAGGTAAGGATTCAACGCCGCTGTTGATTGCGCGAAGGGCCTGCGAGCGCGGCGTGGTGCCGACAAGCGCCAGCGGTGTCGTAGCGCTTGCCATGGCCGTGTTTGGGCCACCACCGGCGATCGCGAGCGAGCGGGTGCGTGTCAGGCCGCGATCAATTGGGGATTCAGCAATCACCGCCGTGCGAACGCGGGTCGGTGGCGTCGGCAGCGCCGCAACGCGAGGCTCAGCCTGTGGCGACACAGCCGCGACTGGAGCGGGAAGGGGCGCTACAATCTGCGGTGTGGGCTGCGCTGTTGGTGCAGCGGCGACAACGCGCTGCGTTGGCTTGATATCGTCGTCATCGGTTTCGGCAGCTGCAACTTCCACCGTGCGGGTCGTGCGACGTCCTGCGACCGCGCGAGGCAGATGCTCTTCCACAAGAGCCGCGACCTGAGCATCCCTCGCACGAGACGAGCGCCCGCCGAGCACGACGGTGATCAGGTGGCGACCATCGGCCCGCGCTGAGGTGAGGAGATTGAAACCCGAGGCGCGCGTGAAACCCGTCTTGATACCATCGACGCCTTCGATGCGGCCCAGAAGCCGGTTGTGGTTGCGATAGGCATAGCCATCGAACTCGAAGCTGCGCGTGTTGAAGTAGTGATAGAACCGCGGGAAGCGATCATGCACCGCACGCCCCAAGGTCACGAGATCGCGCGCGGTCGTGACCTGCGCCGGGTTCGGCAAACCGGAGGCGTTGCGGAATACCGAGCGCGACATGCCGATCTGGCGGGCCTTGGCAGTCATCATCTGGCCGAAGCGCTCTTCCGAGCCGCCAATAGCTTCCGCGACCACGACCGCGACATCGTTCGCGGATTTCGTCACCAGTGCCTTGATCGCGTCTTCAACGGCGATGGTCGAGCCGGCAGGCATACCAAGCTTCGAGGGCTTCTGGCTCGCGGCAAAGCGCGACACGGGCAATTCGGAATCCAGCTTGAAGCGACCACGCTCAACCTGTTCGAACAGCATATAGAGCGTCATCACCTTGGTGATCGAGGCAGGATGGCGCAACGCATCGGCATGCGTCGCCTGCAAGGTGCGGCCGGAATTGATATCCACAACGATGGACGCGTAAGGCGGATTGTAGGGGGCGAATTTCTTGCGCTTCTTGCGCGCGGCTTCCGCCTGCGGCACGGCCGTGGCCAGCACAAAAATGATCGCCGCTAGAACAGTCAGCATCAGGCGCAAGGCCAATGGGCCCGGGCCGCTCTCAACGCCTACCAAACGCATACTCATACTCCATCGCCCGATACAGCCGGACGGGTGGCACCCACGACGCCGAAACATGCAGCGACGCAACAGCGGCTAAAATGCGCGCGATGCGGTTACCCCCGGGTTAAGCCTCGCAAGGATTTCTGCGCCGGCAACACGGAATATGCGACGTTCTGTCGCGCGCACCGTCCTCATTCAGGACGCGAAGAGTTGGGAAATTGGTCGAAAGTTGATTGTGCGGTGCAAAATGGTTGCTTGACAATTTGTGCGCTGCAACATAGATCAGGGGCAACTGGCGCTGGTTGGTGCCGGAGACGAGTAAACGGGTTCCACACAGCAACAGGAGATCGCCATGATCCAGGCTTTCGAAGACATCCAGAAGTACGGCAAAGACAACCTCGACCTCGCCATGAAGGCGATGGGCGTGCAGCAGAAGGGCGTTCAGGCGATCGCCACTGAGGTTGCTGATTACTCGAAGAAGGCTGTTGAAGCTGGTTCGGCCCAGTTCGAAAAGCTCCTCGGCGTGAAGACGCTCGACAAGGCGATCGAACTCCAGGCTGAATTCGCCAAGGGCGCCTACGAGGGCTACGTTGCCCACGCGACGAAGGTTGGCGAACTGGTCACCGAACTCGCCAAGGAAGCTGCCAAGCCGCTCGAGACCGTCTTCGCCAAGGTTGGCAAGTAATTCTCGCAAGGCTCTGATCTCAAAAGATCATTGTAGCGTTGTCTAAGCGTTTAAGCCCGGCCATTTGGCCGGGCTTTTTTGTTTGTTTGCCACAGCCTGCGACCTAGCCCCGATTCGCTGCGGACATCGCTTGTGCGGCTTCGCAACACAGGTCGCAGCACCCCTCTGGCGAAATCCGTTTTCACTCCCCACATGTTCCTGCGGCAGGATAACCCGGCCTACGGGCTTGATTGTCGCTTTTGCCTGCGCCACCCTCCACCTCAGTCGGGGTGATTTGCTGGCGTGTTCTCGACGAGGGTCGCCGTGCCTTTAGCCTATTCCAATTCTGCCGCATCTTGGCCCACGCGCCTCGGCCCGCCCGGGGATGATGGTGAGGGGCCACGAAATGGCACGGCCGTTGCGACGCGAACCCGGACGAAGACAAAACGCCCGGATCTCTTCCGCGTGCTTCTGCTCAACGACGATTACACGCCGATGGAGTTCGTGGTTCACGTGATCATGCATTTCTTCAACCGGACGGAAGAAGACGCAACTTTGATCATGCTCCATGTGCATCATCACGGTGTCGGCGAATGCGGGGTTTACACCCATGAGATCGCCGAGACGAAGGTGACGCAGGTGATGGCGTATGCGCGTGACAATCAACATCCGCTGCAATGCGTGATGGAAAAGAAATAGGGCGTCGGGGGGCGCAGAGACGTCCGGCTGCAAGGCCGGGATCATCTTTCCCAAAGCCGCAAGGCTGTGGGAGAAAACAGGAAAGCGAGAAGGTCCACGTGCCCAGTTTTTCAAAGAGCCTTGAAAACGCCCTGCATCAGGCCCTGAGCCTCGCCTCGAACCGGCGGCATGAATATGCCACGCTCGAGCATCTGCTGCTCGCACTGCTCGATGATGAGGACGCTTCCGCTGTGATGGAGGCGTGCAACGTCAAGCTGGAAGACCTGCGCCGCACGGTAACCAACTACATCGACAACGAGCTTGATGCGCTGATCTCCCGTGAGCGCGTGGAAACGAAACCGACTGCCGGGTTCCAGCGCGTCATTCAGCGCGCTGTGATCCATGTGCAATCCTCCGGGCGCGATGAGGTCACCGGCGCGAATGTGCTCGTGGCGATTTTCGCTGAACGCGAAAGCCATGCCGCCTATTTCCTGCAGGAGCAGGAGATGACGCGCTATGATGCCGTCAATTTCATCTCGCATGGCATCGCGAAGCGGCCGGGTGCCTCTGTATCGCGCAGCCCGCGCGGCGCGGATGAGGATGCCGATGAGGGTGCGTCAGAAACCCGCAAGGGTGAGGGAGGCGGCAAGGGTGAGAAGGGCAAGGAAAGTGCTCTTGAGGCTTATGCCGTCAACCTCAACGAGAAAGCGCGTGTCGGGCGCATCGATCCGCTAATCGGACGCAAATCCGAGGTTGATCGCACGATCCAGGTGCTTTGCCGTCGGCAGAAGAACAACCCGCTCTATGTGGGCGATCCCGGCGTGGGCAAGACCGCGATTGCGGAAGGCCTCGCCAAGATGATCGTCGACGGCAAGGTGCCGGATGTTCTGGCCGATGCCACGGTTTTCGCGCTCGATATGGGCAGCTTGCTGGCGGGCACGCGCTATCGTGGCGATTTTGAGGAGCGCTTAAAGCAAGTGATGAAAGAGATTGAGGCCCATCCCAAGGCCGTTCTCTTCATCGATGAAATTCACACAGTGATTGGTGCCGGTGCCACCTCTGGTGGCTCGATGGATGCCTCGAACCTGCTGAAACCCGCGCTCGCTGCGGGGACTTTGCGCTGCATCGGCTCGACGACCTACAAGGAATATCGCCAGTATTTCGAGAAGGATCGCGCGCTGGTGCGTCGCTTCCAGAAGATCGACGTCAACGAGCCGACAATCCCCGACGCGATTGATATCCTCAAGGGCCTGAAACCCTATTTCGAGGAATTCCATCGCCTGAAATACACCAATGATGCGGTGAAAGCGGCTGTGGAGCTTTCCGCGCGCTACATTCATGACCGCAAACTGCCGGACAAAGCGATCGACGTGATCGACGAAACCGGCGCGTCGCAGATGCTGCTGCCGGAGAACCGGCGCAAGAAGACCATCGGCATCAAGGAGATCGAGATCACGATTGCCACGATGGCCCGCATTCCGCCAAAAACGGTGTCGAAGGATGATGCCGAGGTGCTCCAGCATCTCGAAACGACGCTCAAGCGCGTTGTGTACGGGCAGGAAAAGCCGATCCAGCAGCTCACCGCGGCGATCAAGCTCGCGCGTGCTGGCCTTAGGGATGGCGAGAAGCCGATTGGTTCCTATCTCTTCTCCGGCCCGACTGGCGTCGGCAAAACCGAGGTCGCGAAGCAGCTCGCATCATCGCTCGGCGTAAAGCTGCTGCGCTTCGATATGTCGGAATATATGGAGCGGCACACAGTGTCGCGTCTTATCGGTGCGCCTCCGGGATATGTCGGGTTTGATCAGGGTGGGTTGCTGACGGACGGCATCGACCAGAACCCGCATTCCGTTCTCTTGCTCGATGAAATCGAGAAGGCGCATCCTGATCTCTACAACATTCTGTTGCAGGTGATGGATCACGGCAAACTCACCGACCATAACGGCAAGGAAGTTTCGTTCCGCAACGTTATTCTGATCATGACCACCAATGCTGGCGCGTCGGATATGGCGAAGTCGGCCTATGGGTTCACCCGCGCCAAGCGCGAGGGTGAAGATCTGGAGGCCATCAACAAGCTCTTCACGCCGGAATTCAGGAACCGTCTTGATGCCATTGTTCCCTTTGGTCATTTGCCGAAGGAAGTCGTGGCGCAGGTCGTCGATAAATTCATCGCTCAGCTTGAGGCTCAACTCGCGGATCGGCACGTCACGATCGCGCTGACTGATCCTGCGCGGGCCTGGCTTGTCGAGAACGGCTATGACGAACAGATGGGAGCTCGCCCGATGGCGCGCCTGATCCAGACCGCGATCAAGACCCCGTTGGCCGATGAGGTTCTCTTCGGCAAACTCAAAGGTGGCGGGCATGTTCGCGTCATCACGCGCGAGGACGAAGGCAAGGCCGTGCTCGGCTTTGAATTCCCAGAAGGGCCGCTGAAGCCGAAGCAGGAAGCATTGCCCGCACCGCGCAAGCCCAAGGCAAAGGCCCTGCCGAAAGCTGCAAAGACCAAGGCCCTTCCACCACCAAAAACCCACGATGAGGATGCGCCCAAGCCGCGTCGTTCGCCGGTTCCCAAACTGCCGTTGAAGGGCTGAGTTTTTATCAAGATCAGGCGTTGACGGCTCCGCGCCGCCGCGCCTTAATCCCCCCGTCACGCCGACGAGAGAACCGGCGACTCGGGGAGGACCAATCATGAAACGTCTATTCGCGGCTGCCGTTTTGGCAGCGACTTTCGCTTTGTCACCGGCCAACGCGCAATCGCTGCTGACCGAGAAAAAGACTTTCGAGGTCCCAAGCTTCACCACCCAATCGGGGCGCGCGTTGAAAAACGTGAAAGTGGGTTGGGAGAGCTATGGCACGCTCAATGCTGATAAATCGAACGCGATCCTGATCGCGCATTTCTTCTCGGCGAACAGCCACGCGGCCGGGAAATACAAGGAAAGCGACGCCGCGCCGGGATATTGGGATTCGATTATCGGTCCCGGCAAGGCGATCGATACCAACCGCTATTTCGTGATGTCGGTGGATAGCCTCGTCAATCTCAACGCGAATGATGGCGTCACCGTCACGACAGGCCCGGCATCGATCAATCCGGATACTGGCAAGCCCTACGGGATGGATTTCCCCGTTGTCACGATCCGCGATTTCATTGAGGTCCAGCGCCTATTGGCCGATCAGCTCGGGATACAGCGCTTCCAACTCGTCGCCGGGGCTTCGATGGGCGCTTTGCAAACCTTTGAATGGGCAGCGAGCTATCCCGATCGCGTCGCACGTGCGATGCCGGTGATCGCCTTTGGTGAAGCCGACGCCAACTTGATTGCTTGGCTCGATATTTGGGCCTCGCCGATCCGCCTCGATCCAAACTGGAACAAGGGCGATTACTACGGAAAGACGCCGCCCAATGATGGCCTTGCGACCTCACTGAAAATCGTGACCCTGCACGCGCAGCACTGGGATTGGGCGAACAAGACCTTTGGCCGCAAATGGGCGAAGGAAGGCGAAAATCCGGCAGCGGGCTTCGACAAGCGCTTCCAGATTGAAACCGTGCTCGACAATGCCGGTGCAGGGCGTGCCAAGACCTCCGATGCCAATCACTTCCTCTATCTTGTGAAAGCCAATCAGCTGTTTGTTGCTGGCGGCGGCACGCTCGATGAGGGTGCAAAGAAGATGAAGGCGCCGATGCTGCTGATCCATTCGCCGAAGGACCTCGTTTTTCCACCCGGTGGTGTGGATGACACGGCGGCGAAGCTGAAGGCGGCTGGCCTGCCGGTCACGCAAATCCAACTGCAGGGCGACCGTGGACATCTCGATGGTGTGTTGAATATCCGCCAAGCCGAAAGTGCGATCCGGGAATTTCTCGCGAAATAGCGTGCTCGCCCTCGACGCGAGCTTGAGGCGGGGGTAACGAAAAGAGGCTCACCATGACCTCTTCATCGCCCCCCGCCGATCAGAAATTCTCGCCGTGGCCGGCCGTGCGCCTTGGCATTCGTGATGCCGCAGGCCTGCCGGCTTTGATGCTCATGGCATCCTTGATTGGCGTGGGTGGCCTCGCACGCGATGTTGGCTATCCCATGGGCGCAGGGGTTCTCTCCACCATTCTGATCTGGGCCGCGCCGGGGCAGATGGTCATGTTCGGTGCGATTGCCGCCGGAGCCGCTTTGCCGGCGGTGGCGATCGCAGTGTCTTTGTCCTCGATCCGCTTTCTGCCGATGTGCGTGTCGCTTCTGCCGATGATGCGCCAGCCAAACACGCCGACCTGGCTGTTGCTCTTGATCTCGCACTATGTCGCGATCACAGCCTGGGTGCATTCGATGCGCTTGTTGCCGGATATGCCGATTGAGGAGCGCATCCCGTATTTTCTCGGCTTCGCGAACACCGTGCTGATCGCGGCGACCATTGCGACGGGTGCCGGCTATTATCTCATCGGGCAATTGCCTACCGCTTTTGCCGCCGGGCTGCTTCTGACCTCGCCGCTGTTTTTCCTGGTGAATATGGTCGCTTCAGCCCGGCAAGCGGTGGATTGGCTCGCGCTTGCCTTCGGCTTCGGCTTGGCGCCATTTGCAATTGCCATGGTGCCGGCGGGGCTCGATTTGCTGGTTGAGGGACTGGTCGGCGGCACGTTGGCCTATCTCATCCATCGGATCTTGCGTGCGCGCCGCGAGGCCCGCGCATGATGGCAGCTCTCGAACACTATACTGGCGGCCTCTGGCCTTATCTCGTGGTGATCCTCGTCGGCTTTCTCCCGAGCGAGATCTGGCGCTGGTCTGCGGTATTTCTCTCAAAAGGCATCCGCGAGGATGCGGAAATCCTGATTTGGGTGAAGGCCGTGGCGAGCGCGTTGCTTGCTGGCGTGGTGGCAAAGCTGGTGCTCACGCCCAACGGTGCACTCGCCACCATTCCCCTGTTTTGGCGCATTGCGTCGCTGATCGGAGGGGTAGCCGGGTTCTATCTCTTCCGCCGCTCGATCCTCGCCGGTGTGATCGCCGGGGAAATCGTTTTGATTGGGGCGGGGCTGTATTTCAGCGGTTGATCCGCAGCAGCTGACGCAAGCTCGGACCTCCGCGCGGGCGCATGTTGGTGATCAACCAATCGCCGCTCGTCACATCCAAATCGAAATGGATCAGCCGTTCGTCCCGCCCATAGCTGAA
>JBOFZC010000042.1:0-14174 GCA_051654985.1 Rhabdaerophilum sp. | reverse complement strand
TCGAGAATTTCCACCTTCTTCAGCTCCTCAAAAGCCTCATTCAGCGCCGCTTTCGCGTCGTCGAGCTGGCCCTGAAGCTCCGCCGCCGATTGCAGGAGATTGTCCCGCCGGCTGCGTGCCGCTTTGGCATAGGTGGGGTAAGCGAAATGGCCGGGATCGGAGAGGCCTGCACGGCGCTCCTCACCCTCGATTTCACGGTCGAGATCGGTTGCCATGCGCTGAAAATCCGCGATCATCGATTCGATCTGCGTAACGCGCCGGCGCTTTTCATCGACATGGAACCGCTTCAAGCGGATCAACGTATCGCGCGACTTCATGGTCCTTACTACTCCTTGACCGGCCCTGAATGACGCCAGGGCCGACCGGGGAAGCAGGGCCTACTGCCTAACCCCCCAGCCGATTAACGATCTCCGCGAGACGCACATAGCTTTCGCTGAGGGAGGTTGATTCTTCCTTACCTTGCGCGAGAAAATTTTCGAGTTCCGGATTGGCATCGATCGCGACATCCACTTCCGGTGTCGTGCCTTTGCGATAAGCCCCGAGACGGATCAGTTCTTCCATGTCCGAGTAAGTCGCCATCAGCGAGCGTGCTGTGGTGATGATGGGAAGGTAAAACGGGTCTGCTGCTCTCGGCATCGTGCGCGAGACCGATTTCAAAATATTAATCGCGGGGTAGCGCCCACGCTCGGCAATCCGGCGCTCCATCACGATATGCCCGTCGAGAATGCCGCGCACGGCATCCGCCACCGGCTCGTTATGATCATCGCCATCCACGAGAACCGTGAAGATCCCAGTGATCGTGCCCGAACCCTCTTCGCCCGGCCCGGCGCGCTCGAGAAGGCGCGGTAATTCGCCGAACACGCTCGGCGTATAGCCTTTGGTGGTTGGAGGTTCGTTGACGTTCAGGCCGATATCGCGCTGCGCCATCGCAAAACGCGTCACCGAATCCATCATGCACAGCACATCCATGCGCTCATCGCGGAAGAATTCCGCGATGGCCATGGTGAGATATGCTGCCTGCCGGCGCATCAGGGCGGGCTCATCGGATGTGGCCACCACCACAACCGAGCGCGCGAGGCCCTCTTCGCCAAGGTCGTCCTGGAGGAATTCCTGCACCTCGCGGCCGCGCTCGCCCACAAGGCCGACCACCGCGACATCCGCCTTCGAATTGCGCGCGAGCATCGAAAGCAGCACGGATTTCCCCACGCCTGAACCCGCGAAAATACCCATGCGCTGGCCGCGGCAGCAGGTGAGGAAGGCATTGAGCGAGCGCACGCCGAGATCGAGCGCCTCGCCCACCCTTTGCCTTTTATGTGCAGCCGGCGGCTCGCCACGGAACGGATAGGGGCGAGGACCGGGCTTCAGTGGGCCTTTTCCATCAATGGGCCGACCGAATGCATCGATCACGCGGCCCATCCAGGAGAGGTCGGGACGGATGCTCGCGCGCCGGCTCACCACATGCACGGGGCATCCCCGGCGCAAGCCATCGACATTCGCGAACGGCATCGCCAGCGCACGGCCGGAGTCAAATCCCACGACTTCGCAGAACACGGGCTCCGAGCGCTCGGTTTCGATCGAAAGCAACCCACCGAGTTCCATGTGCCCGAGTGGGCCGACGATCTCGATCGTGAGACCGCGCACAGCCCCCACGCGACCATAGATCGCGTATTCCGGCACCTCGTCGATCAGGCCCTGCAAGGTCTGTCCGGACATCCGCTGGCTCGCTCTCGCACTGCAATAAAGTGATTCGCTGGCGCCAGATTCGCATGGTTTGGTCGCTGAAGACAGCGCGCGGCCTGTGGATGGCCGATCGGCCTCATTCCATCATGTCGCAGGGGTGGGCGAGGTGATCGGCGTCAGGCGCATTCGCGCGAGAGGCGAATTCGTGAGTCAGTTGAGTCGTTTGCGGATATCGCTTCACAAGATGAATCAAAAGTAAAAGCGGTGTTTTTCTTTCTTACTCAATTGCAGCACAAACGACCTTAATCCTCCGTTTCACAGCGCAAGCTTGCCTTAACCAATTACGTTTTGTTAACTCTTCGGGCGTATCTTTGTTGAGAAGTTCAATGCCGATGATTGGCAGGCGCGAAATCGATCGCCACCTGCCCGGATGCGGCGATTTCAACCGCGACGGAAGCTGGGGTTTATCAAACATGCGCGTGCTCCTCATCGAAGACGACAGCGCGACAGCCAAAAGCATCGAGCTGATGCTCAAGTCCGAGAATTTCAATGTTTACCTCACCGATCTCGGCGAGGAAGGCATCGATCTCGGCAAGCTGTACGACTACGACATCATTCTTCTTGATCTGAACCTTCCGGATATGTCCGGCTACGAGGTTCTCCGCTCTCTCCGCGTGGCGAAGGTCAAAACCCCTATCCTCATCCTTTCTGGCATGGCCGGCATTGATGACAAGGTGAAGGGCCTCGGCTTTGGTGCCGATGATTATCTTACCAAGCCCTTCCACAAGGATGAGCTGGTCGCCCGCATTCATGCGATCGTCCGCCGCTCCAAGGGCCATGCCCAGTCGGTTATTTCCACCGGTGATCTCATCGTCAATCTCGACCAGAAAACGGTCGAAGTCGGCGGTCACCGCGTGCACCTCACCGGCAAGGAATATCAGATGCTGGAGCTTCTCTCGCTCCGTCGCGGCACCACCCTCACCAAGGAGATGTTCCTCAATCATCTCTATGGCGGCATGGACGAGCCGGAACTCAAGATCATCGACGTGTTCATCTGCAAGCTGCGCAAGAAGCTCGCGAATGCCTCTGGTGGCCGTAACTACATCGAAACGGTCTGGGGCCGTGGCTATGTTCTGCGCGAGCCGACCGATATGGATGAAAAAATCCCGGCCTGAGGCTTTTCGCTTCAGCTCAAACGAAAACACCCGCTTCTTCGGAAGCGGGTTTTTTGTTGGCCGAAGACAGAACTTCGCCGCCAATAAAAAAACCGGGGATCTCCCCCGGTTTCGTCTTTTGGCTTTCCGATGTTTGCCGTCTTCAGGCGCTGACAGCCCGGATCTCGGGCCTCTGAACCGGTGCAGGCACCAACAGCATGCGCTCGCGCGTATGGCTGACAAAGCGTTCCGTGACGCCGAAGGTGCTCTCGGCCCCACCAAGCAGCAAGAATCCATCCGGCGCGAGGCGGCTCGCGATGCGGTCGAACACTTTCGAGCGCGTTGGGCGATCGAAATAGATCAGCACGTTGCGGCAGAACACGGCATCGAAATGCCCAAGCTGGCGCGGCTCTTCCAGCAGGTTGAATTTCTGGAAATTGACCCGGCGGATCACGTCATCCGAGAGTTTCCAATTGTCGCCCTGCTTCGTGAAATACTGCAGGAGCAGCTTGGTCGGCAGCCCGCGCTGCACTTCGAATTGGTTGAAAATCCCGCTGCGCGCCTTCGCGAGAATGGCTTCCGAAATATCGGTCGCGACAATCTCGACCTGGCGATTGCCGAGCTTTGAGCGCAACTCATCCAGAATCATCACCAGCGAATAGGGTTCCTGGCCAGAAGAACACGCCGCGCACCAGATGCGGATGGTCTTCTCCGGCGAGCGGCGCTGATGCAGCTCGGGCATGATGACATCGCGGAAATGGTCGAAAGGCTGGCGGTCTCGGAAGAAGAACGTCTCGTTTGTCGTCAGCGCATCCACCATGCGCTGGTGCAGGCGCCTGTCGCCGCCTTCCGCGCGCTTCAGCATCTCTTCGAGGCTGGCAATATTCTCTTCACGCAGAACCGGCGCGAGGCGCGCTTCCACGAAATAGGCCTTTTCAGGCGTCAGCACGATGCCGGCCTGGTTGCGGATAAACTCGATGACCCGCTGGATGACCGACGCGCTCATGATGCATTCCCTTCCACAAGAGACTGCGCGAGATCGCCGAGTTTCTCGGGCGAGAGTTGCGCTGAAGCCAGCCCCGCTTCTGCGATGCTGCCCGGAATGCCCCAGACCACGCTGGAGGTTTCGTCTTGAACGATCACGTTTGCCCCCCGGCGCGTTAAATCCTGCGCGCCTTCTGTTCCGTCCTTGCCCATGCCCGTCAATGCGATGGCCAGTGCCTCAGGACCGAAGCAATCGGCGGCGCTGGTGAACAGCAGGTCGATGGAAGGCCTCCAAGGCCCGCGTGCTTCGGAAGGCAACATGGTCAAAACCATCTGGCCGTCGCTCTTGCGGCGGATCACCGTATGGCACCCCCCCGGCGCGAGATAAATCGAGCCTGCGAGGAGCGGCTTGCCTTCCTGCGCCTCACAGGCGGGGAGGCCAACATGCTGCTTCAAATGCGACGCGAAAATTGAACCGAAAATCGGTGGCATATGCTGGGCGATCACAATCGGAACCTTCGCCGCTACCCTGGGCATACGCTGAAGCAGCGACACCAAAGCCTGCGGCCCACCGGTTGAAGCGCCGATCACGATCGCGCGCGGACGTACTTTTTCCAGCGCCCGAGCGACCGGCACCGGTCGGCTGGCTGCGGCCGGCATCGCGATGGGCAAACGTGCTGTGACAGGGACCGTCGGCAGTGGAGTAAGAACCCGTGCGCCGGTTGAAGAAGTGCGCTGGAACAGCGGATTTGAAGAAGCTGGTGCTGCAGGAGCTGGGCGCGGCTGCGGCACCTGCGCCTGGCGCATGGCCTGGCGGATGCCGCCGACAGCCAGCACTTTCGCAATCAGCGCCTGCCGGAAATCGCCGGAGGTTGAAACCTCGCGATGGTTGGAGGGTTTCGGCAAATAATCCGTGGCGCCCTTCATCAAGCAGCGCATCGTCATCTCAGCGCCATGCACCGAGAGCGAGGAGACCACGATCACCCGGCTGGTGGGGGATTTCGAAAGAATGAGAGGCAGGGCGGTCAGGCCATCCATATCCGGCATATCGAGATCCAGAAGGATGATCCGCGGCGCCAATTGTGGCAGGGCTTCGATGATCTCGCGGCCGGAACGAAATGTACCCGCGACCTCAATGGTTGGCGTTTCTGTCAGCCAGCGCGAGAGCAGGCCGCGCACCACAACCGAATCGTCCACAATCGCCACCCGTACGCGGGGCGTTGCCATGGACATCGGCGGTCTTTGTGGCATCGCCAGCATGAATGCGGAACTCCAGTCTACACGTTTCTTCTGAAATCAGGGTCGGGCGCGCGTTCTCGCGCCGCTCAGGCCGCTAGCAAGCCGACTTCAGCAAATTTGGAGATCAGGATTTCCTTGTCGAAAGGCTTCATCACATATTCGTCGGCGCCCGAATCCATCGCTTTCGCAATGTGGCTCACATCATTTTCCGTGGTGCAGAACACCACTTTCGGGTGCGCGCCCTCGGCCATGTTGCGCAGCTTCGTGAGGAACTCGTAGCCGTCCATGTTCGGCATGTTCCAGTCGAGCAGAATGGCATCGGGCATCCGGTTGGTGCAGGCGAGCATCGCCTGCTGGCCGTCTTCGGCCTCCGAAATTTCAAAATTCATGCCCTCGAGAATACGCCGGGCAACTTTGCGGATGACGGATGAATCGTCCACCACGAGGCAATAGGTCATTGCTGCTCTCCAGTTTAGGCGGCTTGCAGGGTCATGGAATCGAGCAGCGCATGCAGATCAACTTCGATCAGCAAGTCCCGCTCAAGCTTGTGTACGCGGCGTGTGTAACGCGCCCAGGTCTGGCCCATATTGGCCGGCATCGGTTCGGAAGAGTCGGTCTGGAGCGAGAGCACGTCGCCGATTTCATCGACCACGAGCCCGAACACTTCGCCGTTCCATTCGACGCCCACGGCCATCGTGTCACCGTTGGCCTTGCGCTCGCCGATGCGTGTGTTGAGCAATGCACCGAGATCGAGAATGGTCACGATATGCCCGCGCAAATTCACGAGGCCAGCCACGGCGCGGTCAGCGCGCGGAACGGGCGTCATTTTCGCGATTGAGAAGACATCACGCACTGAGGTGATCGGTAAGCCGATCATCTGGCCCTCAATGCTCACGCTGATGAGCTGAACTTCGTTGTCCATATGGATATCGCTGCGCGTCCGGTTTTCGCCACTCATGCCGCAACCTCCCAGCCTGTCGCTGCACCGCTCTTCGCTTCGCCGATGGCGGCGAGCAGGCCCTGACGGTCGAACTTGCCGACGAGATCATGCAGGCCGGCATTCTTGGCTTTCTGGATCACGCGCGGACCACCGCGCGTCACCGCGCCGATCACGCCCGGCGGACGCACCATGTCATCCGCGAGTTCTTTGACGAAGTTGAAGGCGTCTTCACCCGGCTGGTCGAGATCGAGCACGATCACGCCCGGCTTGCCCTTCGCAATCGAGTGACGCGCGGCGGCCAGATTCGGTACAACGTTGATTGTATAGCCCGCATTCTGAAGCAGGGGCGCGAACAGGGCGCGGAAGAATTCCGAGCTTTCGACCACCAGCACATCCGGGCCCGCAACCGGCCCTGTGGCCTGAGCCTGTGAATGCTCAGGCGCAACAAGTTCTGAAACATCAAGGATATCAACGGCCTTGCCGTCGATGATCGCAGCACCCACTGTGCCCGGTGTTGCATGCGAGGTATCGATCGTGAAGGCGGCCTCCACCACATCGACGATCTCGTCCACGGCCATGCCGATTTCGCGATCTTCCTGATGGAAGACCAGCACCGGCTGGCGCGATTCCGCAGCATACCCTTCCATTCCGGCATAGCCGAGAATGGGCATCAACTTGCCGCGATACTGGGTGACGGCCTTGCCGCCGGCATCTTCGATCGAGGCCCGCTCGATTTCCTCGAGGCGTCCGATGAAGGCGAGCGGAATGGCTTTGAGCCCACCGCCGCCACCTGCTTTGAACAGCAGGAGCAGCGAGCGTTCGGCACTGGCATGCAGCTCGGCCGAGAGATCGTTGTCATTTTGCGCCACGCCGTCGCGGGTCGCCGTTTCCATGATGGAGCGAGCAATGCCCGCCGGCTCGAGGATCAGGATCACCGAGCCATCGCCGAGGATCGTCGCGCCTGAATAAACCGACATATGCCGCAGCTTCGAGGAAATCGGCTTGACCACGATTTCTTCGGTCTGGTGGATCGCATCCACCACGATGCCGAAGCGTGTGCCGCCGACCTGACAAACCACGACGAGGCAATTGTCCGCATCTTCGGCCGCCTGTTCGCGCGGCAGCGCGAGAACACCCGCTGCATCCACCACCGGCAGCAACCGCTGGCGCAGACGCAGGGTCGATTGGCCGTTGAGCTTCTCGATGCGCACATCGCCGTCATGCTGCGTGCGCACCAATTCCGCCACCGCAATCTGCGGAATGGCGAAGCGCTGACCCGCTGCTTCCACGATCAGCGCCGAGGCAATCGCCAGGGTGAGCGGCAGCTTGATCGTCACTGCAAGGCCCTTGCCCGGGCGCGAACGCAATTCCACCGAACCGCCGACCTGTTCGACATGGCTCCTCACCACGTCAAGGCCAACACCACGGCCTGAGATATTCGTCACCGCCGCGGCGGTTGAGAAACCCGGCTCCATGACGAAGCGCAGGATCTGCTCTTCGGTCATGCGCGCCACATCGGCTTCCGTTGTCAGGCCGTTATTGATGGCTTTCGCCCGGACACGGTTGATATCGATGCCGCGGCCGTCATCCGAAACTTCGCAGATAATATAGCCGCTCTCCTGCGCCGCGCGCAGATGGATCGTGCCCTGTGCCGGCTTGCCGAGCGCCACGCGCTCTTCCGGCATTTCCATGCCGTGGTCAGCCGCGTTGCGCACCATGTGCAGCAAGGGGTCGCGGATCATTTCAAGCAGCTGGCGATCGATTTCGGTTTCGGCACCAGTCTGGATCAACTCGATCCGCTTGCCGAGTTCGCTCGAGAGGTCGCGCACAACACGAGCGAGCTTGGTCCAGGCCGAACCGATGGGCTGCATCCGGGTCTGCATCACACCGTCCTGCAACTCGGCCGTAATATGCGAGAGACGCTGGAGCGGCGTTTTGAATTCCGAATCATCGCGCTGGCGAGCGATTTCCAGGAGCTGGTTGCGGGTCAGCACCAGTTCCGAAACCATGGTCATCAGCCGGTCGAGCGTGCCGATGGCGACGCGCACGGTTTGTTTCGACACCGAATTCGCACCGGCCTCGGTTTCGCCCTGCTCGAGAACGGGTGCCTCGGCCTTGGTGACGGGTGCGCTCGCAACGGGCGCGACTTCTTTCTTTGGGGGTTCCACGAATTCAACCGGATCCGGCCCCGGCGCATCGCGGAAGGCGCGCTCGAGATCGTCGAGCGTCACTTCATCTTGCTTCAGCGGGCGCTCCAGCACCTGGAAGGCGAGCGTGCCTGTTGTATCCACTGGAATTTGAAGACTCGAAGATTTGGTGGGCATGGCCGGCGCCAAAGCCGCTGGCACCTCATCGCGCGCGAGTGCCTTGAGAACCTCGATCAGATCGTCATCGCCGCCTTCAGGCTCCGTGCCGGATTGCTCTAGCCCGAACACGATGCCCTTGATGCGGTCGATCGTTTTCAAAATCATCGTTACGGCCGGGCCAGTCACCGGCTTGCCATCGCGGAACTGGCTGATCACGTCCTCGGCGGCATGTGCCAAGCGCTCGAGACGCGGCAGGCCGAGAAATCCGCAGGTTCCCTTGATCGTGTGCACAAGGCGGAAAATCAGGGCGAGCGTGGCGCTGTTATTGGGGTCGCGCTCGAATTTCACCAACTCGGCGTCGACCGTTTCGAGATGCTCGGAGGTTTCGACAACGAAATCGCGCAGAAGATCATCCATCGCGGGGCGTATCCGGAAAAGGCCACTAGGGCGTACAAACTCCGAATGACCCTGCCCGAGAACGGTTACCGATTGGTTCTCTTCAAGCCTTTCTTCAACTTATTGGGCAAAAAAAACTTCAAGTTGCAATTCAGCGCCTTCAAATCGTCGCCTCGTTGGGCGCGGCGGCTAGGCGAACAAGTCCCTCTTCCAAGCTTACACTGACGGTCATCCCGGCTGCACGAGCGATTTCACCAGTATAAAAAAGCTGGAAACCGTGTGCATCCACAGTTCCTGTTTCGCTTCTGCCGGCGAGCATGTCCTCAAGGTGTGGCGGAATGCGTGGCTTAGGCCCGCGCGCGATCACGTTGAAAACCGGGTTCTCAGCATCGCCATCCATCGTCACTTCCACCGTGCCGCCGATCGGGATGCAGGAGAGCGCGATCACGACAAGGTTCATCAAGAGTTTGACGCGGTTCTTTTCCACATAAAGGCGCGGCGTATTCCAGCTCAGCTTCACTTTCTCATCCGCCACGAGCTGCTCGGTGAGCTGCTGCGCATAGCCGGTATCGACGGCCGAACCGGCGGATCCGGCGGCACCGAAGGCAATGCGCGCGAATTGCAGCCGGGCCGAGGCGTTCTTCGCACTCTTGCGAATGAGCTCCAGCGCCATTTCGCGGGTTTCCGGGCTGTCATCTTCATCGAGCAGTTCGAGCCCGTTCACGATCGCGCCCACCGGTCCCACGACATCGTGGCAGACACGGCTGCAGAGCAAAGCCGCGAGATCGAGCGAAGTGAGGTCGATTGTTTTCAGCGCATCGGTCATCAGCAGCAATCCTTCAGCGGGTTCGGGCGGGAAAACCTGCGAGCATTGCGAATCATTGCCATCACGCCAGTTCATTCCCGGGCGGATTGCGTGATACATCGCGAAAGGCCCTTCGCCAACATTGCATCCCATGCCGGAACGGGAAAACGTGCCAATCCTCGATGATATCGCGCTCTCGCTCGCCCGGATCGCGCGCCTTGCGGGGCGTATCCTCGCGCGCATGCAGAGCGAGAAGCCCGCGCCCGAGTTCAAATCTGATGCGTCGCCCGTCACCGCCGCGGATCGCGCCTCCGAGGCCTTCATTCTTGATCATCTCAGGCGTGAATTCCCGGATATCCCGGTGATCAGCGAGGAAAATCCCGCGAGCCATGCCGCCTCAACAGCAAGCCGCTTCTTCCTCGTCGATCCTCTCGATGGAACCCGCGCGTTCATCGAGGGAACACCGGATTTCTGCGTATCCATCGCCTTGATCGAGGAGGGCGTGCCTGTCGCTGGTGTGTTGCACAACCCCATTGCCGATGAGACGACCTGGGCTGGTGACAAACTCTGGCGCGCGCGCGGTGACGTCGCTAAGGCTGAACTTGTGCCGCCCGTCGCGAAGCGCAACTCCGCTGGCCCGAAGATCGGCATCGCAAGCAAGCTGCATAACAACCCGGAAACGGATCAGTGCCTCGCCGATCTCGGTGCTGTCAGCGTGATCCGCATGAGTTCGGCACTGAAATTCGTCGCTCTCGTGTCAGGCGAGGCCGATCTCTACCCGCGCCGCACGCGCACCATGCAATGGGACATCGCGGCAGGAGACGCGATTCTGCGCGCGCGCGGCGGCGGCATTCTCGATGATCAGGGCCAGCTGATGCGCTATGGCTTTGGTGAAATCGGTTGGGAAAGCCCGCCGTTCCTCGCCTTGCGCGAACGGCCTTAAATCTAGGGCGAAAGCTGTCGGCTCAGCTCTGGCCAGAGGTTCTGCGCATCCGCCGCCAGTTGGGGTTTCGCAGCAAAAGCTGCGCGATTTTCCGCGCGCCGGAACAGGTAGAGCCGCCCCTCATGCACCAGGAAGAAGCGTGGCGTGCCGGCGACAATCAAGCCGCTCGCCAGGGCCACAGGGTCGTACCCACCAAAAGCGGGGACATAGGCATCGGGTTGCTCACGAAACGCCGCGCGGTTCCCTTCATTCGCGAAATGCCAGACCGTGCCCTGATGCACGAGTGAAAAGTCGGGCTTGCCGGCTTTGGCATCCTGCTCCACGAAAAAGGCCACGGGATCGTAGCCGGAAATTGCTGCACCGCTCCAGGGGTCGCTGATGACCATCTCATGCGGGCGCAAATTCTGCGCTTTCACTGCCGAGAGCGTGGGCAAACCGAAGAAGATGATAATCATCGCGGTCTTGAGAACGCCGCAAAGGGTTTGGAAACCTTGTGTCAACGCCCCGTGGCGCACAATGCCGCCCGGCTGAGCCCCGGATTGACGCACAATCCGGCGCAATGACGAGATGAGAAGGACGCACATGATGGTCGGCTCCGGCAATTCTTTGCTTCGGCTCGAGGGAACAACCAGTCGCGGGCGCTATTGGCCCGCCACTCTGCTGCTGGCGGCTTTGGTTCTGATCTTTATGGCGGCATTTCCTTATCGAGCCGTTGCCCAAGATGGTAACCGGCCCGGTGATGGCTCGACTTTCGCCCCCAAAGAGGTGGTGAATGCCGGCCATAAATTCTTCGGCACCATTTCGCGGGGCTTGGCCCTCACTGTTGAGGAAGCGACCCGCCGCTGGGGCGAGCCGAACGGCTATATCCTTGGCCAGGAGGCATCCGGCGCGTTCGTGGGCGGCCTGCGCTATGGCGAGGGCACGCTCTACACCCGCAATGCCGGGGATCGGAAAGTCTTCTGGCAGGGCCCATCCGTGGGCTTCGATTTCGGGGGCGAGGGCGCGCGGACCATGATGCTCGTCTATAAATTGCCCCGCGTATCCGACATTTACTCGCGTTTTGTTGGTGTTGACGGTTCGGCCTATTTCATTGGCGGCTTCGGGATGACCGCGCTCACCGCGAACGATATTCTCGTTGTGCCCATCCGTTCGGGCGTGGGCGCTCGGCTGGGTGTCAATATCGGCTATCTCAAGTTCACCGAGCAATCGACCTGGAACCCGTTCTAGTCTAAGAGAGCAGTGAAATCATCGGCCAATCGGGCCCGGATCCAGTGACCCACGCGACGATATGATCGAGCAGATCCTCTTTTTCGGCCTGGGCGCGCTCGCCGCAGCGTTGATCTGGCTCATCCTTCTGCCGGCGTTCTGGCGGCGCGCGACGCGCATCACGCGCGCTGCGATCGAGCGGGATTTGCCTCTCACCTCAAATGAGATCGCCGCTGAACATGATCGTCTCCGGGCCGAACATGCCGTGCGCATCGGCCAGATGGAGACGCGGCTTGAGCGCATCCGCAACGACATCGTCGATGCCCGCCGCGAAACCGGCGAACGGCTGAAAACCGAGGCGGGCTTTCTCGATACCATTGCCGAGCGCGAGCGCCTGATCGCCGAACGCGAAGTGGAAGCCACAGGCCTTCGCACACGCATCAACACGTTGGAGACCGGTCTCGCAGCGATGACCGATGCGCGTTCTCTTGCAGAAACGACGCTGACTGGCCTCGAGATTCAGCGCGATGCCCTCACATCGAAGTTCAATGCGGCGATGGATCAGGCCGATGAGCGCCGCCTTGCATTGGATGAAGCGCGCATCCAGATTGAGCGCCTCACCACCCATCTTAACGCGGAAACGCATCGCAATGCCGAATTGCGGGCCGAGCTTCAGGCGCGCGAGATCAGCCTGCGCGAGCTGGAGCGTCGCGCTGCAAGCCTGGAGAACGATGTTGCGTTGGCGCGCATTCGGCGTGGAGAAATGTCTGGTGCCGATGCATCCGTGCCAGACCGTGAGGTCATTGCCCGCGCCGGGTGAGCATTCGCGCTGGCTTTCATGACAAAATCCTGCCTCATTCGGGCGCAAACTGCCCGTTATTGCGGCTTTTGGTGTCACAATCGACGAAAATCATCGGGCTGATCTTCACACATCAGCATGGATGCTCTACGTAGTTTGCATCGTGCAAGAGAGCGCACGATCCGATACCGAGTATGAGAAGGATAGAATATGCAGACCGGAACCGTGAAATGGTTCAACACCCAAAAAGGCTACGGCTTTATTCAGCCCGATGCTGGTGGGCCCGATATCTTCGTCCACATCACTGCTGTCCAGCGCTCTGGCCTCGACACGCTCAATGAAGGTCAGAAGATCACCTACGAACTGACGACCGATCGCCGCACCGGCAAAACCGCCGCCGATCAGCTTCGCCCGGCTCAGTAAAGGCCGGTTTGGGCGCATCTCCTCGGGAGGGCCCTTGCTCCTCCCTCTGTTGTCCTGCGGGACATTGGACCGGGCTTCGAGTTTTGCGCCGGCCTATGTACTTTTATCCCGCATTTCCTTGCAGATAGCGCATCGCGGCCTCCACGCCGCCTGGCTTATGCGGCACACCGGCTACCGCCAGTCCCATTTCCACACCCGAGAGCGTTCCGGTGACCATCAGGTCGTGGAAATCGCCCAAATGCCCGATGCGGAACACGCGATCGGCGAGTTTCCCCAATCCATTGCCCAAACTCATATTCGAGCGCTCCAGGATGATCTTGCGCAGACCATCCGCCGAATGCCCATCCGGCAGAAACACGGCTGTGAGCGAGGAGGAATAATCGCCAGGTTTCGCGCACACCGTCTCGAAACCCCAATGGCGCACGGCGCGCCGCGTTGCTTCCGCCGCGCGATCATGCCGCGCGAAGACATTCTCGAGCCCTTCCTCCTCCAGCATGTCGAGCGCGACTTTCAGCCCCTGCAGCATATTGGTCGCGGGTGTGTAGGGGAAAAACCCCTTGGCATTGATGGCGATCATTTCCTCCCAATCCCAGAAGGAACGCGGGAAGCGAGCCGTTTTTGATGCTTTCAGAGCCTTGTCAGATACGGCATTGAACGAGAGCCCCGGCGGCAGCATCAAACCTTTCTGCGAGCCCGCAACCGTGACATCCACCCCCCATTCGTCGTGCCGATAATCAATCGAGGCGAGAGAGGAAATCGTATCAACCATCAGCAAAGCCGGGTGCCCAGCCTTGTCGATCGCACGGCGTATCGCTGCGATATCCGTCACGCAGCCCGTTGATGTTTCGTTATGCACCACGCAGACCGCCTTGATCGCATGGGCCTTGTCGTCTTTCAGCCGCGCCTCGATCGATGAGGCATCCGCACCCTCCCGCCAATCCGAGGCGATGAACTCCGCTTCAATCCCGAGCTTTCCAGCCATCTTGCTCCATAGGGTGGCAAACCAGCCCGTTTCAAACATCACCACCTTGTCGCCGGGCGAGAGCACGTTGACGAGGGCGGCTTCCCACGCGCCCGTGCCGGAGGCAGGATAAATAATCACCGGATTTTTTGTCTTGAACACGCCCTTGATGCGCGTGAGCACATCGAGCCCGAGCCTACCAAATTCCGGCCCGCGATGATCGATCGTTGGCTTCGCCATGGCCGCCAGCACCGGCAAGGGTGTGTTCGTCGGGCCGGGGATTTGCAGGAAGTGACGGCCGGTTGCGGTCATGGCGATATCCTCGTTTTTGTTGTCTC
>JBOFZC010000041.1:0-4366 GCA_051654985.1 Rhabdaerophilum sp. | reverse complement strand
GATTTGGGCGTGCAATCTCGGGACGCGCTTCGTTTTTCGAACAGGAGATCGCGTCATGACTTCAAGAAGCAGCCTCTTCCCTGGCCTTCTGCGTGCCAGCCTTCCAGTTGCGGCGTTGATCTGGGCTTTTGTCCCTGCGCAGGCTCAAGATCTGCGATCGCAACCAACCCACAGCGCCTGGGTGATCACCAAAGCACAATTGAACAAGACTGAGTGCACCTGCCGCATCCAGGGCCAGAGCTTGCCGGTCGGCAGCGAGGTTTGCATGCAGAACTCGATGTTCCGTTGCCAGATGGATCAGAACGTGACGACTTGGCGTCCCCTTGGGTCGCCCTGCCCGCAAAGCTGATCCACCACCGGTTTCACAGACAAAAACCCCGCCATTTCTGGCGGGGTTCGTTTTTGTGTTCATGGATTTGCTGAAGTCAAACCGCGCCAAACAAGATGGCGACGAGAAGCACGAAAGATGCAAGAAACGCCAGAACGTCCAGGCCTGCGACCGAGCTCATGGTGGCACCTCCTTCTCCGGAGACAGAACTAAAGTCTAACGCAATATGCCGGACTGGCAAGCGCTGATCGTCGCTGCACCGCAGTAGAGTGAACGAGATTTTCGCCTGTTTCCCCGATTTTTCAACAGGTTTTGCAACAAGCTTGACGGCAAACTTATCGAAAATGCGTCAAGGCCTCTTCCAGCATCGCGGCGGCGGCGAGCACGCGTTGATCATCCCCGAACGGACCGAAAACCTGCACACCGACAGGCAGTTGCGTGGCTTCGTCCCGCCAAGCCGGGACATTCACGGCCGGCAATCCGAGCAAGGTGATGAGCTTGTTGTAACGCGCGTCGCCTGTGCTTTCGCGCCCGGGCGCGAGGCCGGGTGCCGAGAAAGTGAGCACGACATCGACGTCATCGAACAGTGCCCGCGAGGCTTTCCGGGCCCGGTTGGCGAGCGAACGCGCGCGATCAAACTCGTCGATCGTGACAGCCCGGCCCGCCTCAATCGCGCTGAGCAAGACGGGCGAGAGCTGATCGCGCCGATCCATATACTCCCACATCAGCGAGGTTGCGCCCTCGAAATCATTGATCACCTTGTGGATGTGATGCGCATCGGCAAAAGCTGGCGGCAGGGCGATATCCCGCACCGAAATCCCTGCTTTCTCGAGAGCCGCAATTGCATGCTTGAGAGCGGCCTCGCTCGCGGGTTCGGCATCACCGGCGAAAGGCAGGCGCGTGATGCCGAAACGTGGCTTGCCGAAATCACCTCCATCAACCCTGAGATCGCGTCCGGAAATCGCAGCAAGGCCAAAGGCGACATCGACAACGCGCGCGCCGAACAGCCCGAGTGTGTCGAGGAGCGGCGCAAACGGTTTCACCCCTTGAACGGGCAGCAACCGGTAGGACGGCTTCATCGCCGCGACCCCGCAGAAACTTGCTGGCCGGATCACGGATCCGCCGGTCTGCGTGCCGAAGGCCAACGGCATGAACCCGGCAGCAACCCCGGCCGCCGAGCCCGCCGAGGAACCGCCCGGCGTATGCAAGGGATTGTGAGGGTTGAAGGTCGGCGCGGGATAGAGATAGGCCATTTCGGTCGTCGCGGTTTTGCCGAGCACAAGGCCCTGCGCCGAAGCACTCATCACCACGATCGGCGCATCGGCTTTCGGACGATGGTCCGCATAGATCGGCGAGCCACACTGCGTCGGCATGTCGGCGGTATCGATGATGTCCTTGAAGCCGACGGGCAGGCCAAACAAGCCATCGGTGCCGGAAATGCGTTTCACGAGCACTCGGGCGCGGTCGAGATCAAGATGCGCGAAAGCTTTGATCTCGGCTTCGCGAGCTTCGGTCGCTTCAATGGCGAGTTCGAGAATGGTGGTAGGGGTGAGATCGCCGGCTTCGACTGCTTCGGCGAGGTCCAGCGCGCGCATCATGCTGAGGGGCCCTCAATTTTCGAGATCACAAACTTCGTTGCCTGCTGTGCGAAGGGAGCAGCAATCAGCGCTGCGAGATATGCCAATGGCCAAGCGGTGACCCAGGCGAGCATCCAGCGCCGGATAAAATCTGGCGGCAAGCCGAGATTGAGCCAGGTGACGAAGCCAGTCATCAGGAAGGCCATGATTCCGGAGAGGAAAAAGGGAAAGATAAAGCGCGCCTTGCCCTGCATGGTTTCATGAGCCTCCGAATCTTTACGTTTTCGCAACCACCTTCCTTAAAGGAACCTTACCAGCATCGAGTCAATTTTCTCGAATGTTGCGTTCTGGCCATGCCCTTTCTGCGATCACCCCAGCCGTGCGGCTCTGCCTCGCGTTTCTCGCGAGTGCGGCGTTCCTCTCGGGCTGCGGTTTCGTGAAATACGAACAGCGCGAGGCCTGGCGTGGGCAAGCCGAAATCGCCTGCATGAAGGCGGGCATTGTCAAGGAAAGTGCTACCGTCCGGATCACTAAGCCGATTGATGGTGCAGGCGCATGCGGGCTGGATATCCCACTCAAAGTGCAAGCTTTCCAGAACGACCAGAGTTTGCTGCAAAGTTTTGCCAATCTTGGTGTGCCGAACCTCGCCTCGACAGGCACCGACCTGCGACTCACCGTGCTGAAGCCTGAAGCAACCCTCACCTGCCCGATGGTGGCTTGGGTCGATGACTGGCTCAACACCTCGGTGCAGCCCGCTGCCCTCGCCTGGTTCGGACAGCCGGTGAAGGAAATCCGCTCCGGTGGCTCTTACAACTGCCGGCGGCGGAACCATCAGCCCGGCGCGCGGCTGTCCGAACACGCCTTCGGAAACGCTCTGGATATCATGGCTTTCGTGCTCACTGACGGCTCGGTGGTCACCGTGAAAGGTGGATGGCGCGGCACGGAAGCCGAGCGCGGTTTCCTCCGCGAGACCTTGCATTCGGCATGCGACAAGTTCCGCACAGTCCTCGGACCAGGCTCGGATGCGTTCCACCATGATCACTTCCATATCGATCTCGCGCGCCACGACACCAAAGGCACACGCCGCTATTGCCGTCCGAAGCTTGAGGCACCGATGCGCCCGGCAATCCAGCCTCACGGACAACCGCAAATGCCGCCGATCACAGCCTTCGGTGGACAGCAAGCCGTGCCGCCGCAGGCGAGCCAGGCACCCGTCGTGCTCTCGCAACGCCCACCGCAACCGATGACTGCACCGCGCGCGCCCCTTCAAGGCGGCGACCTTCAATCGCAGGCGAACCGCCTCTCAGGCGAGGTGATGGAAACCGAGGAGGAGTTCGATCCGCGTGATTTCGATGTCACGTCTTCCGTGAGCGAACTCCCTGGCCCGCGCCGCCGCGCGACGATGAGCCAGCCGCTGCCGGGTTCTTCGCCCGCGATCCTGCCTCAACCACGCAGCATGCAGCCCGCGGAGCCGCGACGAGAGGGTCGCACAGTCCCGCGGCAACCCGCCGCGAAAGTGTTGATGCCGCCCATTGGCAACTGAAGGCGCTTGACCCCGCCGCATGGCGCGGCCAAAGCTTGGGGCTCGCTTCATCGCTGAAGGAGCCTTCCATGCGTCGAGCCTTGCCTGCTGCTAGCCTGATTTTGTTCTCTTTGGCGCTGCCCGCCGCAGCGCGTGAGGAATTGCCGGCTGAAACGCGCTATGCGCCATTTTCGGGAGTGGTCTCGACCTGCGAGACCCCAGGGGTGCTCAGCACAATCCAGTCGCGTTTCGCTTCGACCGAGCGGCGGTATTGGTCGAGCCAAGCCGAGATCATTGGTTTCGAGAAAGTCCGGCAATCCGGGCTGCGGACCAGTGGCCTCGACCTTATTCCTCGCCGCAATTGCGAGGCTGTGGCCGTGATGGCGGGCGGCAAAAAGCTTCGGCTGCGCTACTCGATCATCGAGAAATACGGTTTCTCCGGGCATTTTGAAGGCGTGAGCTATTGCCTCGCTGGTTTTGACCGCAACCTCACCGCCGCCGGTGATTGCAGCCGGTTCAGCCGCTGATGCGTGGCTTTCTCGCTCTGATGGCGCTTTTTGTCGGGATTTCTGGCGCGATGGCACAACCGCGTGAAAGCCGCGGTGCTCCGATGGGCGAATTCGATTTCTATGTGCTCGCGCTTTCATGGTCAGCGACCTGGTGCGAACTCACCGGTGCACGGCGCGGTGCGCGGCAATGCGAGAGTGGGCGCAATCCCGGTTTTGTGGTGCATGGGCTCTGGCCGCAATATGAGCGTGGCTACCCGGCCTTTTGCGGTCCGGATGGACGAAATCCTTCGCGTTCCGCCATGAACCGCGCCGAAAGCGTGCTGCCGGATCAGGGCCTCGCGCGGCACCAATGGCGCAAGCATGGTTCCTGCACCGGTCTCGCGCCGGAGGCCTATTTCGACGCCACAGCCGCGGCTCGCGCCAAAGTCAA
>JBOFZC010000040.1:0-3973 GCA_051654985.1 Rhabdaerophilum sp. | reverse complement strand
TATTCCACCGCTTTCAACTGGGGCAGGGCGACCATCGGCACTGTTCCCGTCGCGTGGCTTGGCGCGCAATGGGGCGGTGTTGAGGGCTCGATGGTGGGCGTTATGCTCGGCTCCATCGTGTTCGGATTAGCCGGTGCATGGACCGCTTTCCGCGCCATACGGACATTGGAACTGCGCGCTGTTTCCTGAGCTTCGCCAATTGCGCTTGCGCATCCGAGGCCGTAAACCTTCTTCGTGAAAAGCCCGCGATCGGCTCGGGCGCATTTCGGGGTGAACGATGCTCAATCTTTTGGAGATCATGCAGCAGGCGCAAGGTGGTAACGCCTATAACAACCTTGCGAACCAGTTCGGCATCGGCCCTGATCAGGCAAAGAGCGCTGTCGAGGCCTTGCTCCCAGCCTTCTCGATGGGCCTGCAGCAGCAGACTCAATCGGCGGAGGGATGGCAAAACCTGCTTGGCTCGCTCGGGCAGGCACAGGGTGCCGCTCAGTTTTTCGATTCTGATGGTGATGGCATCCCTGATCACCTCGACAATGACAGCCAGAACGCACTCGGCGCGATGTTCGGCAACGAGCAAACCACTCAGGCTGTGGCGGCGCAGGCCGCTCAATTCGCCGGACTTCCTGCCGGCATGATGCAGCAGATGCTCCCTGTTATTGCCTCGATGGTGATGGGTGGCCTCTTCAAGGGCGCGATGAACAATGGCCTCGGCGGCTTACTCGGACAGATGATGCAGGGCGGCGGAGCGGGTGGCATGCCCGGCGGGCTCGGCTCCATTCTTGGCGGCATGCTCGGTGGCCAGCAGATGGCGCCACAGTCCCAGCCCCAGATGGGTGGGATGGGCGGCATGCTCGGCAACATCCTCGGCAGTTTCTTTGGTGGCCGCGCGCCGGAAGCGCCGCCTCCGCCGCAAGATCCCATGGCTGCCGGCCTCGATATGCTCAAGGGCATGTTCCAAACCGGGCAGGAGGTGCAGAACACGCAAGTGGACGCGCTCCAGCAGATTTTCAAGCAGATCACTCAGCGCTGACGGCTGTTGTAAGATGCTATTAACCGCAGCGAACATTCAACGCGAGCATTGGGCTCTCGCTGTCGAAAAATCGCAAATTCGATAAAATTTGATCGATTGAATTTCAGCTCTCGCGAGAGTTGACCGTCTAGACCCGTTTCACGTGCAGAAGGCATGGGAAGAAAGGTCAAGTTATGGTCAGTCAGGTGAAATCCGCTCCGGTGGCGTTGGAAATGGCGCAGGCGCGGCTCGATATGCGGAAAGATCAACCCGCGGTCGAAATGAAGCAGGCAGCGAAGCCAGAAAAAGTGGAAACGGCGCGTGCTGTTCCTTCAGTTTCTGAGTTGAATGCGCGCGCATTCTTGCAGCGTCAGCAGATCGGCGCAGCGCTCTATGATCGCTCCATGACATTCGGTGAAGGCATTCGCGCGTTGAAGCGCCAAGATGCGATTGCGAGCTATGCCGCACAGGCTGAAGCTTCAGGCGGGCTGGACGCGAAGGAAATCGCGACCCTCGAACGCAAGCTCGATCGCGCCGATAAGCAGATCACAAAGCTAACGAATAATGGTCGAGGCGCTGATCTCGATAGCCTCGCTGCGATTGACGGCAAAGAGCTCGATACCGTGCAGGAAAACCTGATGAACCGCATCAATGCGGGCATCAAGGATGGTTCCCTGACCCAGGATGAAGCCAAAGGCCTGCTTGCACGCCAGGACGAGCTGAACAAGGTTGAAGCGAAGCTGCGCGAAAGCGATGGCAAGCTCACGGGCGGCGAGCAGAAGCAGATGCTGGATCAGCTTCGCAAGGAAGCCGATCAGCTCAATCGTCTGCGCCACAACAACAACGGCGTGAACCTCACCTACAAGAGCTATTCCGACCAGATCGATGCGCGTCAGGCTTCCCTCGAGAAGCAGATCGCAACGGGCGTCAAGCAGGGCAGCCTCACCGAAAAGGAAGCGGAAGTCGTGCGCGCTGCGTTCGACAAGGCCGCGGGCTTTGAGGAAGAGCTGCGTGCGGATGGTCGCGTCGATTGGCGCGATGCCGTGAAAATGTCCACCGCGCTCAATGATGTGGAGATCTCACTCTACGAATTGCAGCGCAACAAGCAGGGCGTGCAGCTGAAAGAGGCCTATGTCGATGTGAAGCATGTCGACCTGCGCCAGGCCCAGCAGCTCGAGAGCCTCTCGCGTGGCATCTCCAATCGGGCGCTAACGGATGACGAGGGCGTTGAGCTTCTGGAATCCCAGAGGGATATTCAGCAGCTTGAAAATCGCCTTGTCAAAAGCGGCGAAGGGCTGGATCGTGCCGAGTTCTTGAAGCTTCAGAGCGCGATGAACGATTTCTCGCTGCGCAATCAGGAGCTTCAGAGCAACCGCGAGCGCTATACCGGTCTGTTCCCGCAGGCCAACGCTCCTGTGAAGCCGGCTCCGGCCGTGGTTCCGCCGTCTGCGCCCGTGGCTCAGCCGCCGAAGACTGAAACGCCGGTTGCGCCGAGTGTTCCAGTGGTCGCCGGCCCGACTCCGCCGGCACCTGTCGCCCCGTCAGCTCCGGCTGGCGAAGCGCCGAAGGCTACCCCTGTGGCACCTGAGCCTGCGAAACCTGCTGCTCCCAAGGCTCCTGAGGTTGCTGAGGAAGTGAAGGTTGCTGTTGGAAAGCGCGCGGAAGAGTTCGAAACCTTCGTGCCGAACTTCAAGAGCGAAGTCATCAAGGACAAGTTTGCCGAGATGATCACGAACACGATCGGTTATCTCAACAAGCGCTCGCTCGAAATCACAAACGACTTGTCGAAAGTGAAAGAACAGCGCGATGAGACCGAGCGCAATTATGGCAACGACAAGCGCCCGCCCAAGGTGGAAGCTGAAGACCGCGTGATGACCTATGATAAGGTCGCCAAGGCCGTGGAAGTCGCAACCGAAATCGTGAAAAAGGTCGCTTGATCTTGAACATGTTCAGTCCCGGCGGTTTCATCCGCCGGGCTTGAAAACTGACCCCAATGGATGACTTTTGTGCCCACGCTTTCCCCAAATCGGGAAGCGTGGGTTTTTTTGTCCGGAGAAAACACGCAGCAAAAAAGAAGCGCCAGGCTGGGGAGCCTGGCGCATCCGGGGTTGCAGCTTACGCGGAAAGCGCGGGCCGGGTGGAGGGGAGAGGGCCCGGTTGGTACTGCGCTGGCTTCACCACTCGCACATTGCCCTTTCGGAGCGTGTCCTCGCTCGCCGCCCGGGGGGAGCGCCCGGACAAGGATGCGAGATGCAATGTGGGGTCCTCGCGGAGGGGGAGGGAGAGTGCCCCCGAGAGGTCAGAGCGGGTGAGGCCGATATCCTTCAACTCGCGATCACCCCAAGTGGCGAGATCGTGAGCCTGGCGACGATGCTGGATCACCAGGGCAAGATTGCGGATGCTTTGCACGGCCGAAAGGCCAAGTGAGAGAAGCAAGCCGGGAAAAATAGCCATGATAACCTCCGAGGGTCCGGAAATCCGCCGGATCGAATCGCCGCGCGTTGTGGCAACATCCTTGACCTATCAAAGACTGCGATATAAGAAAAACGAATGTTTCTGATCTAATCATCAGAACTAGTGATGACTGATTGCATATAGGGGTTGTGACAGCGTATGTGTCGCTGAACACGGTCCGCAGGGGAGGGGTTGGATGCTACCGGTTCTGGACAACGATCATCTGCGCACGCTCGTCGCCATCGCCGAAACCGGCTCTTTCACCCGTGCGGCGGAGATCGTCCACAAAACGCAGAGCGCGGTTTCAATGCAGATCCGCAAGCTGGAAGAGCGGTTGGGCCGGGAGATCTTTGGGAAGGAAGGCCGCGCCGCCAAGCTCACGGCGGATGGCGAGAAACTTCTCGACTACGCCTATCGCATGCTTCGCCTCAATGATGAGGCCGTGAGTGCTTTCCGCGGCGAGAAGCTGACGGGACGCGTGAAACTCGGCGTTCCCGATGATTATGCCGA
>JBOFZC010000039.1:0-2523 GCA_051654985.1 Rhabdaerophilum sp. | reverse complement strand
CGATGGATGAGGTGGCCGAATACGGCATCGCTGCGCATGCGCTTTACAAGGATAAATCAATCGAGGAACGCGGTGACATTCTCGGCAAGGAGGCGCGCGCCTATCAATGGCTGCGCCGCACGATCGAGACGCTGGCCGAAGGGGACAACCCCGAAGAATTCCTTGAACACACCAAGCTCGAATTGTTCCTCGATCAGGTGTTCTGTTTCACGCCAAAAGGGTTGCTGATCGCGCTGCCGCGCAGCGCCAACCCCATTGATTTTGCCTATGCTGTGCATACCGATGTCGGCAATCATGCGGTGGGCTGCCGCATCAATGGCCGCAACGCGCCGCTCACATCCGAATTGCGCAACGGGGACGAAGTGGAAATCCTCACCTCTGAGGCGCAGGTGCCGCCGCCGGCCTGGGAGGGCCTCGTTGTTACCGGCAAGGCGCGATCCTCCATTCGTCGTGCCACGCGCGAAGCGGTGCGCAAGCAATTCGCGGGGCTTGGCAAACGCATCATCGAGCGAGCGTTTGCCCGGATGTCGAAGCCTTTCTCCGAGGAGAAGCTCGCCAATGCGGTGCCGCGTCTCGCCCGGCCGAGCCTCGATGATGTCTATGCCGCTGTGGGCCGAGGCGAATTGCACTCTGCCGATGTGATCAAAGCGGTTTTCCCGGATTTCAAAGTGGAGACCGCCAAAACGGGCGCTTCACCCCAGGGGCAGGGCTGGTTCGGCGTGCAGGGTGCGGGCGAGGTGAAGTTCAAGGTGCCGGGGCAAGAGGGTGGTTCGGGTGCACTCCCGATTCGCGGGCTTTCGGATGATCTGCCGGTGCGTTTCGCGCCCAATGGCGGCCCGGTGCCGGGTGAGCGGATTGTTGGTATCCTCACGCCGGGGGAAGGGATCACGATCTATCCCATCCAGTCGCCAAGCCTTTCCTCGTTTGACGACGAGCCTTGGCGCTGGCTCGATGTGCGCTGGGACGTGGAAGAAGGCGAACGCCGCCGATACCCCGCGCGTGTCGTGGTTTCGACCATCAATGAGCCTGGAAGCCTCGCCGAAGTGGCGCGTGTGCTCGCGGACACGGACGCCAATATCGACAACGTTCAGATGCACTCGAAGACGCGCGATTTCCACGAGATCGTGCTTGATATCGAGGTGTGGAACATCAAGCATCTGACGACCTTGCTCACCGATCTGCGATCGAGGCCCATGGTCGCGAGTGTCGAGCGTGTGTTGGGGTAAATGCGCTTGAAGAGGCTGATCTTCCGCGTTAACCCGGAAACAAGACAATGACCGGAGACGATGATGACACGCGACGAGGTTCTGGCTGAATTCAAGGCTGCGGGCGCGCTGCTGGAGGGGCATTTCATCCTCTCCTCGGGGCGGCGCTCGGGCGTATTCATCCAGAAATTCCGGGTCTTTGAAGACCCTGTCCGCACGGAAAAAATTTGCCGCGCTTTGGCTGAGAAGATCACCGTGCGTTTTGGCAAGGTTGATGTGGTTGTAGCGCCCGCGGTCGGAGGCATTGTGCCGGGATACGAGATCGCCCGTGCGCTGGGTGCCCGCTCGATTTTTGTCGAACGCGAGGATGGCGCCTTCCAGTTGCGTCGTGGGTTCGAAATCCGGGCACATGAGAAAGTGGTGGTGATCGAGGATATCATCACCACAGGGCTCTCCGTGCGCGAATGCCTCAATTCGCTGGGCGATCAGCCGGGCGACATCCTCGGAGTCGCATGCCTCATCGATCGTTCGGCGGGCAGGGCTGATCTCGGCGTGCCGCTCGTGGCGCTCTGCGAATTCGCGGTACCGGATTATGATCCGCGCGAACTGCCGCCTGAACTCGCGGCGATCCCCGCGATGAAGCCCGGCAGCCGGCACATTCAGGGTATCAAGGCATGAACGGGAAGCTGCGCCTCGGCGTGAACATCGATCACGTGGCCACCGTGCGCAATGCGCGCGGCGGGGCGCGGCCTGATCCTGTGCGCGCGGCTCTGCTCGCCATCGGCGCGGGCGCGGATGGCATCACCGCGCATCTGCGCGAGGATCGCCGCCATATCCGCGACACGGATATGGAGCGGCTGAAAACCGGCATCAACAAGCCGCTGAATTTCGAGATGGCGGTGACCGAGGAAATGCTCGCGATTGCTGAGCGGGTGAAGCCGCATGCCTGCTGCCTCGTGCCGGAGAAGCGGGAAGAACGCACGACCGAGGGTGGGCTCGATGTCGTGGGGCAGCACAATTCCTTGGTTGCGCCCATTGCGATGCTCAAGCGCAATGGCATTCGTGTTTCGTTGTTCATTGAGGCCGATGAGGCGCCAATCCGCACAGCCAAGGCGCTCGGCGCGGATATTGTTGAACTCCACACCGGCACCTGGTGCCATGCGGTCGAGGCGGGGGATATGCAGAAGGCCGAACGCGAATTCCAGCGCCTCAAGGCTGGCGCGGCCCTCGGCGCCGCTCTCGGTCTCGAAATGCATGCGGGGCATGGCCTTGATTTCGAAACTGCAGAAAAGCTCGCCACCGTGCCGGAATTCGTCGA
>JBOFZC010000038.1:0-23100 GCA_051654985.1 Rhabdaerophilum sp. | reverse complement strand
GCGTGATTGCTGCGACGCCCAAGCGCCGATGCGGCTATCACGCGGGCGCGATGCGAAATAAGCATCAGCCTCGGCATCTGTGACCTGTTGCAACGCGCCCCTGAGCCGCACCTGTCGCCGCAGTGACTTCCAGTGAAACACGAGGGCTGCCTGTAGATTTCCAAGAATCTCGCTGCCTTTGACGCTTTCTGTGTTGGTATAGAACACGACGCCCTCCGGCGTGATCTCCTTCATCAGCACCATGCGCACATTGGGCAGGCCATCAGTGTCGGCGGTGGCGAGCGCCATCGCGTTGGGGTCATTGACCTCCTTCGCTTGTGCATCGGCGAACCATTGTTCGAACAAAACAAATGGATCAGGAATAGCTTCAGGCTCACCGCTCATTAACGCTTTCCGCTTCTAATACCGGTTCTAGGGGCACTTCGGAGAATTCGTGTGCTGTCGCGTCCGGGTTGGGTGGTTGAGGGATATAGGAAAGGGGCCGCTTCGCGCAATCGTCGTGCGCGGGCGCAGTTCGCGTTTCTGTCGCTGGCGATCGCTCTGCTCTCGTCCGGGTGCAGTCTCACGATGAACCTCGCCGGCTTTTCGGGCGAGGAAGAAACGACAGCGAGCATTGCACCGCAGAATTCGGTTTTCCCAGTTCCACTGGATGATGAGGATTGGCGGCGTGTGAATGCAGCCTTGGCGCTAGCGGTTGATCCGCAGGGCGCTGGCCTGCCGGTCAATTGGGACAATCCATCATCCAAGAAGCGCGGCAGCTTTGAGCAGAGCGGTACGCTCGCCATTGTCGGCCATACGGTTTGTCGTCCGTTCAAGGCCAAGCTGCTGGATGGCGTGAAAGAAAGCCAGCATATCGGCCAAGCCTGTCGCACTGGCCCCGGCGAATGGGCCATGCGCGATGTGAAGCCGGATGGGCTTGTGGCGTCTTTCAAGCAAGTTGACCAGAAACTGCCGGCGGCTGTGCCAGCCATGCTGCAATCGCCGCCGCCAAAACGCGACCGATAACAGGCGTTGCAACGAGGCAACTAGAAGCCTTGCAACACGGGCGAGCGAACCCCATTTCTAGCTTGAAAATCGAGTGGCTCGACCCGGCCGGATGTGAGTGGAGACCATGCCCGATCCCTACCAAGTTCTTGGCGTGAAGCGTGATGCCTCGGCAGAGGACATCAAGCGCGCGTATCGCAAGCTGGCGAAAGCCTACCACCCCGATCACAATCGTGGGGATGCCAAGGCGGCTGCGCGATTTGCGGAAGCCAACAATGCTTACGAAATCCTCGGCGATGATACGAAGCGCAAGAGTTTCGATCGCGGCGAGATTGATGCCGAGGGCAAGCCGCGTGCGGCTTATTCCGATTTCGGCGGTGGGTCAGGCGGTGCGGGCCCCGGCGGTTTCCGGTTCGATTTCGGCCACGGCCCGGCTGGCAATCCGCGCGATATTTTCTCCGATCTCTTCCGTCAATTCGAAGGTGGCGCGCAAGGACCCTCTGCTGGTCAAGCGCGACCAGGCTCGGGGCGCTCTGGTCCGCCACCTGGCGAGGACATCGCAATCGAAACATCTGTGCCCCTGGAACTCGTGGCGACCGGCGGTGCCCATCGTGTCAGCCTGCCGGGCGGGGGGGCGGTCGAAATCAATGTGCCCAAGGGCATTGCTGCGGGAGCGACCATGCGCCTCAAAGGCCGCGGTCATCCCTCGCCTTTTGGCGCAGCGCCCGGCGATGCCCTGGTAACGATACGCTACCAGCGTCATCCGCATTTTACGGTCGACGGCACGGATTTGCGGGTTTCGATTGGCGTTCCCATTCGCGACGCTGTGATCGGGGGCTCCGTGCGCGTGCCGACGCTTTCGGGCGAGGCGGAGATGACAGTTCCACCCTGGACAAGCGGTGGGAAGACCCTGCGCATGCGAGGGCGCGGCCTGCCGCATAAGGATGGAGCAGGTGACCTTTTTGTGTCGCTTGATATCGATCTTGGGCCACCGGATGCGGAGGTAGAAGGCTTTTTTCGACGACACTCCGCTTGAGTTTTCGCCCAGTTTTGCTCGTGTAGCGCTTGCGCCGCGCGCCGGAAGCTTTATGGAAGAGCGCTCGATTGCGCCGTTCGTCGTAGGCCGTTTTGGCTTCCTTCCCGACCTGCGCGTTGAAGGTCTTGCAGTTCTGGGATCGGTGACGATGGTACAAATAGCGAGTGCAGAAAGCGGCAACGGGCTGATGCGCGGCAAACGTGGCCTGATCATGGGCCTCGCCAACAATCGCTCTATCGCTTGGGGCATAGCCAAGGCCTGCCATGCGGCGGGTGCTGAACTCGCTTTCACCTATCAGGGCGAAGCACTGAAAAAGCGCGTGGAGCCACTCGCCGTTGAAATGGGTGGCATTGTCGCCGGGCATTGCGATGTGACCGATGCCGCCTCGATCGATGCTGTGTTTGCAGAGGTCGAGCGTGCCTGGGGCAAACTCGATTTCGTCGTCCATGCCATCGCTTTTGCCGACAAGGACGAGCTGACTGGCCGTTACCTCGAGACCACCGAGGGCAATTTCACGAAATCCATGTTGATCTCCTGCTATTCGCTCACCGCGATCACGCAGCGCGCCGAAAAGCTGATGAAGGATGGTGGTTCGATCGTCACGCTCACCTATTACGGCGCCGAGAAATGGATGCCCCATTACAATGTGATGGGTGTCGCCAAAGCCGCCCTTGAGGCCAGCGTTCGCTATCTCGCGGCCGATCTCGGCCCTCAGAACATTCGCGTCAATGCGATCTCCGCGGGGCCGATCAAGACGCTCGCCGCGTCTGGCATTGGCGATTTCCGCTATATTCTCAAGTGGAACGAATACAACGCGCCTCTGCGCCGCACGGTGACGATTGAGGAAGTGGGCGATAGCGCGCTTTATCTCCTCTCCGATCTCTCGCGTGGTGTCACAGGTGAGGTGATGCACGTTGATTCCGGTTATCATGTTGTCGGCATGAAGAACCCGGAAGCGCCGGATCTGTCGCTCGACAAGGATTGATTGAGCCAATGTTTTTTTGCATGCGCCGTATGATGTTCGTCGCTCCGGCCCTGCTGATCGGGCTCGTTGCAGCTTCTGCCCAGTCTATTACGCCGGTGCCGCGTCCGCAGCAGGGGCAAGCGACGCCTACCGCTGCGCAGGCCGCCGTGACGCCCCGCCAGCCCGTGGCAACAAAAACGGAAGTGTCTCGTCAGGGAAAGCCGAACAACGACGTTTTTCTCGGTATTTACCTGACGCTCGACCGCGACTGTAAAATCGGTGCGGCGCCGAAGGTGACCTATTCGCTTGAACCTGTGCACGGCAAGATGCGCACCCGCCCGCATCCGATCAATCTGCGGGATGTGCCCGGAGCGCCGAAGCGCACCTGCATCGGCACCTCGCCGAATGGCCTCGCGGTGCTCTATCGCGCCGAACGCCGCTTCAAGGGCGAGGAAAAGATCAATTTCACTCTGACTTATCCCAACGGCGACACGCGTGAGGTCAGCGCGACTGTCACGATCGAGTGAAACGCTCGAGCCATGCCCACTCTCTATTTTCTGCGTCATGGCGAAACGGACTGGAATGCCGAAGGGCGGTTGCAGGGCCAGACTGATATTCCACTCAATGACAAGGGCCGCGCGCAGGCGGCGGGTATCGCGCGTTCAATCAAGGCGGGGCATATCCAGGGGGTGTCTTCCGAGAAGCTCAATAAGCTGCCGTTTTTCTCGAGTCCGATGGGGCGTGCGCGCGAGACGATGGAAATCATCCGCCTCGGTCTCGACCTGCGCACAGATGATTACGCCACAGACGAGCGCTTGAAGGAAATCGGCTTCGGGCGCTGGGAGGGTAGTGTCTGGCGCGAGATTCAGGCGCGCGATCCCGGCGGTTCGCTGGCTCGCGAGCGGGACAAATGGAATTACGTGCCGCCCGGTGGCGAGAGCTACGAGATCGTTCAAACGCGGGTTGCAGCATGGCTTGCGACTCTTTCCGGTGATGCCTGCATTGTCGCGCATGGCGGCATCGCACGGGTGTTGCTGGTGCTTCTCGCGGATTTGTCGCGCAAGCGGGCGGTTTCCGCCGATATCTGGCAGGGCAAGTTGTTGCGGCTAGAAGAGGGTGATCACGATTGGTTGCCGGGGCCAGGACATCTCGAACCTTGAGCGTTGTGCCCTGCGGCATTCAGCCTCGGTTCAAATGGGATGTCGCATTTCATGCTCGACTTGGTCTGGTTGCGCCCCAATTAAATCAAACCGATCGATATCATGCATGAAACAGGGGCTAGGGGGCGCCTGCGGATTGACGGCCAGGTGGTTTTTGGCGTCTATCCGGCTGCGGGATGGAGAGCTGGGCACGAGCCTGGCAGAGCGGGGATGGAATGAACACGCCTGAAGCTGGGTTCAAAGCCGCAGCGGATATGTCGTATGCGGCGATCCTCGCCGGCCCGATTGACCCTGATCTGCTGCGTCGCGAGACGCTGGCCGATATTTTCCGTGAGAGCGCGGCTCGTCACGCCGGCAAGGTGCTCTATCGCTCCGGAAGCCGCACGCTCACCTATGCCGAGGCTGACCGTTTGACCGACCGCGCCGCGCGGCGTCTTGCTGCCCTTGGCGCGGGGCCTGGCACGGTGCTCGGCCTTTGGTTGCCGCGTGGGATAGATCTCCTGCTGGCCCAGGTCGCTATCACCAAAACAGGTGCGGCTTTCCTGCCCTTCGACTGGGATGCGCCGGTGGATCGCATCGCGACCTGCCTCGCCGATTGCGCAGCGATCGGCATCGTGACCGACGAGACCGGCCTTTCGAAGGGTAAGGCCATTCCGGTGACGCTTCACGCGACCCCCGTTCTTTTTGGGGAGATCGCGCTGGACGAAGCCGAGCCTCAGCCAGCCACGCCCGAGAACGCGGCCTATATGATCTACACGTCAGGCTCGACCGGTGTGCCGAAAGGCATCGTGATCAGCCAGGCGAATATCTGTCATTTCCTTCGCTCGGGTAACGCGGTTTACGGCGTGCGCGAGGACGATATCGTTTTCCAAAGCGCATCGGTGGCGTTCGATCTCTCGATGGAAGAGATCTGGGTTCCCTATCTCGTGGGCGCGACGCTCTCGGTGGCCACGCCGGAAATCCTCTCGGACATCGAGAAGCTTCCTGCTCTGCTCGCCGCTGAGAAGGTAACGGTCATCGACACCGTGCCGACGCTGCTTTCTGTCATCCCCAACGATATCCCGAGCCTTCGCCTGATCTTGCTCGGCGGTGAGGCCTTACCGCCTGCGCTCGTTGAGAAATGGGCGCGTCCCGGGCGGCGCATTTTCAACACCTATGGCCCAACGGAAGCGACTGTTGTCGCGACCGTTGAAGAAGTGCAGGTCGGCAAGCCGGTGACCATCGGCCGCCCCATTCCGAATTACACCTGCTACATCGTCGATGAGGCGCTCAACCTGGTCGGCCCCGGGCAAGAGGGTGAATTGCTGATTGGCGGCCCGGGTGTGGCGCAGGGCTATCTTGCGCGCCCGGACCTCACAAATCAGAAGTTCATTCCCAATCCGTTTGGTGGCGCGGGGCATGATCCTGTCCTCTATCGCTCGGGCGATGCGGTCAGCTTGAATACGGAAGGCAACATCGCCTTCCACGGACGCATTGACGACCAGGTGAAAATCCGCGGCTTCCGCGTTGAACTCGGTGAGATTGAAAGTGCACTGGTCGATTGTGACGATGTGCTGCAAGCCGCTGTTGTCGTGCGCAAAGATGCGACGATGGAACGCCTCGTGGCCTTTTGCGTACCTGAGCCGAAAGCCATTGTTGCAGCTTCTACCCTTCGCGAGGAACTTCGTCGCCGTCTGCCGCCCTACATGATCCCCGAGCGTTTCGAGACCGTGGCTGAGCTTCCGCGCCTCACCTCGGGCAAGGTGGATCGCAAGGCTCTGAAAGCCATGCCGCTTGCGGAAGCCGTGATTGCGCCAGGCTCGGAAGAGCCACCGCAGACCGATACAGAAGCTTTGCTGCTTGAGGCTGCCAAGCAGGTGATGCCGGGCCGTGCAATCGGGTTTGAGGCCGATTTCTTCATGGATCTCGGCGGGCATTCACTGATTGCGGCGCAATTCATCTCCATCGTGCGTCAAAGCCCGGCTTTTATCGGCATCACGCTGCAAGATATCTACAATCTGCGCACATTGCGAAAGATTGCCGCCAATCTCGATGAGAAATTCGGGCATCTCAAAGGCCCGCCGCCCAATCTGTCGTTCACACCGCCACCGCTGATGCGCCGGGTGCTCTGCACCATCGCGCAGGGCCTCGCGATGCCGGTGATTCTCACGATCTCGACCCTGCAATGGCTCGGCGTGTTTCTCACCTACATGATCATCCACGAGATGGGCTTCTCGTTCTGGAAGCAGGTTGGCATTCTCTGTTCCGCCTATGCCGCGATCAAGTTCGGCACGCTCATTGTGGTTGTGCTGCTGAAATGGATCGTGATGGGGCGCACGAAGCCCGGGCGTTATCCTCTGTGGGGGGCTTACTTCTTCCGCTGGTGGTTTGTTCAGCGCCTTTATGCTCTCGCGCATCCGAGCTATCTCGCGAATTCCCCGATCATGCGGTTTTATTTGCGCCTTCTTGGCGCGCGGATCGGTTCGGGCGTGATGATAGCCCATGCCCAGTTCGGTGCAGCGGACCTCACCAAAATCGGTGCTGGCTCATCGATTGGCCACAAGGCGAACCTTGCGAACGCCGAGATTATCGGCGGCGAGCTGATCATTGGCGAAATTATCATCGGGACCGACGCCTATATCGGCAACCAGGTGATGGTGCCCTCCGGTTGCCGCATCGGACATGATGCGCGGGTGGAAGATATGTCGGCCTTGGCCGTCGGTCAGGTCGTGGCGCCTTTTGAGATCTGGGATGGTTCGCCTGCGAAAAAGACCGGGATGGTTGATCCCGAGAGCTTGCCCGAGCGCTCGATGCCAGGCCCCATCTGGCGGCATATGCAATATTGGGTCTATGGCCTTCTGATCATCGCTGTTTCCGGTATTGGCCTGATGCCGCTTTTCCCTGCCTTCTTCGTCTATGACATGGTCGAGGCAAACCTGATCAGCGTGTTCGATTGGGTGCAGTGGTATCATGTGCTGCCCATTGTGGCTTGGATCATGGGCGCGGCGCTCGTCGTCTTCACCCTCGGGTTCGTAATCACGGTGCGCTGGGTGCTGCTGCCGAGGCGATTGCAGCCCGGCACCTATTCGCTCCATTCCCCGCTTTATCTGCGCCAATGGATCGTCAATCTCTGCACCGAGGTTTCCCTCGATACGCTGTCCTCGCTCTATGCCACGGTCTATATGCGTGCCTGGTATCGCCTCATGGGCTGCCGGATCGGCAAGGGCGCAGAAATCTCCACCAATATCGGTGCGCGCTATGATCTGATCTCCATCGGCTCCAAGAGCTTCATGGCTGATGAATGCTCGCTCGGCGACGAGGATATCCATCGCGGCTGGGTGACCTTCAAGAAAACGCATATCGAGGACCGGGTTTTCGTCGGCAACAATGCTGTCATTGAGCATGGTTCGCATCTGCGCGAAGGCACGCTGATTGGCGTAAAATCGAAAGCCCCGGCGCATGGCGAGACCCAGCGCGATGAAACCTGGTTCGGCTCGCCGCCGATCAAGTTTCCCGTGCGCCAGAAATTCGAGGGTGTTGCCGCGAACTGGACCTATGAGCCCCCGTTCCGCATGAAGCTGTGGCGCGCGGTGTTTGAAGCGATGCACACCACGTTCCCGACCATGCTGTTCCTGACGCTCGGTTCGATCACCATGTTTTTCTTTGTCTATCCGGCATTGGAGAAACGTGACCTCATCGGCGCGGCGGGCTGGTTCGTGGCCGCCAGCGTAGTGATGCCGGTGATTATGGTGAGCTGTGTGTGCGCCATCAAATGGGCGCTGATGGGGGTTTACAAGCCCCTCGCACGCCCGATGTGGAGCTGGTGGGCGATGCGCACCGAGGCTGTCGCGGTGCTCTATTGGGGCCTTGGCGGCAAGGTGCTGCTCGAGCATTTGCGCGGCACGGCTTTCCTGCCCTTCATTCTGCGCTTCTTCGGCTGCAAGATCGGTTCGGGTGTCTATATGGACACAACCGACATCACCGAATTCGACTGCGTCACGATCGGTGATCATGTCGCCATGAACGAGCTTTCCTGCCTTCAGACCCATCTTTACGAAGACCGGGTGATGAAGGTCGGGCGCATCGAGATCGGCGAAGGTGTGACCATCGGTTCATTCTCGACCGTGCTTTACGACACGAAGGTCGGTGATTTCGCGCAGCTCAACCCGCTCACTCTGGTGATGAAGGGCGAGCAATTGCCGGCCAACACGATCTGGGGCGGCGCGCCGGCCGTCCCGGCTGTGACGGGGCATTGAGAAACGGGGATTGGCAATAAGGGCCAATTCCCGCTAAACGCCTCGTCATGTCGCATAATTCCTTCGGGCATCTCTTCCGTTTCACCACCTTTGGCGAAAGCCACGGCCCGGCCATTGGCTGTGTGGTCGATGGCTGCCCGCCGCTGATTCCGCTCACAGCAGAAGACATCCAGCGCGATCTCGATCGCCGTCGGCCCGGACAATCGAAATACACGACCCAGCGCCAAGAGCCGGATGCGGTGAACATCATGTCCGGCGTATTCACGGAAGCCGATGGCATCCAGCGCACCACCGGCACCTCGATTGGACTGATGATCGAGAATGTCGATCAGCGCTCGAAGGATTATTCCGAGATTGCCGCGAGCTTCCGCCCGGGACATGCCGATTTCACGTATGACTCGAAATACGGCATCCGCGATCCGCGCGGCGGTGGGCGCTCCTCGGCGCGCGAAACCGCAATGCGTGTGGCGGCAGGTGCGATTGCCCGGAAGGTGATCCCGGATATCCGCGTGCGTGGTGCGCTGGTGCAGATGGGCCCGCACAAGATCGACCGCCGCAACTGGGATTGGGGGGAGGTGGATCGCAATCCCTTCTTCTGCCCCGATGCGAAGGCGGCGGAGTTTTACGCCGAATACCTCGATGGCATCCGCAAAAACGGCTCCTCCATCGGTGCTGTGCTGGAAATCGTCGCTGAGGGCGTGCCCGCGGGATGGGGCGCGCCGATCTACGGCAAACTCGACAGCGATATCGCCTCGGCGCTGATGTCGATCAATGCGGTGAAGGGCGTCGAGATTGGCGCGGGCTTTGGCGCTGCGGAACTCTCGGGCGAGGAAAATGCCGATGAGATTCGCATCGGCAATGATGGCAAGCCGGTTTTTCTGAATAACCATGCCGGCGGCATTCTCGGGGGCATTTCGACGGGCCAGCCGATTGTCGCGCGCTTTGCGGTGAAGCCCACCTCCTCGATCCTGACGCCGCGCGCCACGATCGACCGCTTCGGCAATGAGACCGAGATCCGGACCAAGGGTCGCCATGACCCGTGTGTTGGCATTCGTGCAGTGCCGGTTGGCGAGGCGATGCTGGCGATTGTGCTCGCTGATCATTATCTCAGGCATCGCGGGCAGGTTGGCTGAGCCATCCGCCCTTCATCTCCAAGGACCATATCGATGCCCCAAATCACTGCCCGCGTCCAAGCCGCAATCGATGCCTTCAAGCGCGGCGATATCGTTGTCGTCACCGATGATGATGATCGCGAAGGCGAGGGCGATCTCATTGTGGCTGCGTCGCTCTGCACGGCAGAAAAAATGGCCTTCATCGTGCGCCACACCAGCGGTATCGTTTGCGCACCCTTGCCGATCGCGGATGCGCGCCGTTTGCGGCTCGACCCGATGGTTGCGGTGAACGATTCGGCGCATTCCACGGCTTTCACGGTCTCCATCGATTATCGCGAGGGGCTCACCACCGGCATTTCGGCGGATGAGCGCACTGCGACCGTGCGCGCCTTGACCAACGGCAATGTCCAGGCCGGCGATTTTGTGCGCCCCGGACATATCTTTCCGCTGATCGCACGCGAGGGCGGGGTGCTGATGCGCTCGGGCCATACCGAGGCTGCGGTGGATCTTTGTCGCATGGCCAATCTGCCGCCGATTGGCGTGATTTCGGAACTTGTGAACGACGACGGAACCGTGACCAAGGGCCAGCAGGTCGTGGATTTCGCCGAAAAGCATGGGCTTGTGCGCATCACGATTGCAGACATGATCGCCTATCGGCAGGCCCGCGAAAAGCTCGTGGAGCGCGTTTCAACCTTCCAAGTCGAAACGGTGATCGGCACGCTCACCGGCCATGCCTTCACGACGCCATTTGATGAGGTGCAGCATATCGCGCTGGTCTATGGCGATGTCGGCGATGGCAAGGCTGTGCTCACACGTCTGCATCGTGCGAATGCCATTGCCGATGTCTTTGGCGGCGGCAAAGCGGTGGATGCGGCACTCAAGCGCTTCAAGAAGGAGGGGCAGGGCGTGCTGGTCTATCTGCGTGATGGTACGGCCGGCGTGCCGAGCGCTTCGCTGACCACGCAGAACTCCGATCAGCAGCGCGCGACGGCTTGGCGTGAAGTCGGACTTGGGGCGCAAATCCTGCGCGATCTCGGTGTCAAATCGATCCGCAATCTCTCAACTCGTGGTGCGCGCGCTTTTGTGGGCCTCAATTCGTTCGGGATCGAAATTGCAGGAACGGAAGGGTTCTGATCAGCCGCGCATCAATTCGCTGATATGCGCAGCCACTGAGCTTGACAGCCCTTCGAGATCGTAGCCGCCCTCGAGCAAGCTGACGATTTTGCCGCCACAGATTCTCGCCGCGATGTCCATCACGCGCTTGGTCGCCCAGGCGAAATCCTCCGCCTCGAGCCGCAGATTAGCGAGTGGATCGCGCCGATGCGCGTCAAACCCTGCTGAGATGAGAATCAGTTCGGGCTGATGGGCTTCGAGACGCGGAAGGACCTTGTCCTCATAGATCGCGCGGAACATCGCGCCATCCGTGCCTGCAACGAGTGGCACATTGTGGATCATCCCATGCGCGCCGGTTTCACCCTCAGCGCCGGAACCGGGATAGAGCGGCATTTCGTGGCTGGAGATGAACAGGACATCGCGGTCATCCCAGAAGATATCCTGCGTGCCATTGCCGTGATGCACATCCCAATCGAGAATCGCGATGCGTTTGAGACCATGAACCTTCTGCGCATGGCGTGCGGCAATCGCGATGGTGTTGAAGAGACAAAACCCCATCGGCGTCGCGCGTTCGGCATGATGCCCCGGCGGGCGGCAGGCAACGAACGCATTGGCGACTTCTCCGCCCATCACGGCATCCACCGAGCGCTGTGCTGAGCCGATTGCGTTCAAGGCGGCAGCGAGCGATCCCGCCGACATCGAGGTGTCGGCATCCAGAAAACGATAACCTTCCTGCGGGGCCGCCCCCTCGATCAGACGCACGTAATCCTCGGGGTGAGCGAGCGTAGCGGCCTCAAGCGGGGCCCTCACAGCACCTTCACGCTGGAGTGGTGCGAAGGTATCACCCTCAAGGGCGCGACCAATCGCCCTGAGGCGTTCTGGCCTTTCAGGGTGGCCAGCAGGCATCAAATGATCTAGAAAAACCGCGTCGGTGATCAGGAGCGTGGTCATTCCACCTCTCTTTATTTGATCGGTTGCCCTGGCCTTGCGTCAGAAATTTGCCGGCAGATGAAGCGTTGTTCGGTTGGTTGAAGTGAGTGTGTCGTGCGTCAAGCGTAAGCACGAGACGATTTTGCGTGCAATGCAGCATTCAAACTGGAGGTGTGACTTTCATGCACTGGCCACGAAAAGCACACGCCGTTAATCACTCTTCAATCATGATCAGGCACCTTTCAGAAACCATGTTCACCAAGTCTCGCGTTCTTAAGGCATGTGTTGCAGCTTGCGTTTCGCTGGCGGCTGCCGCGTGCTCCACCTATACCGCTTTCCCCGATCCGAGCCTCTCGAAGAGAGATGTGGAATTGCTGGCGCTCTCGCCGCAATCCTTCTCGCGCGACCTCGATCCAGCCCGCGCTCGCATTCGCATGCCGAATTCGACAGGCGAGAAGACGGCAGGCACGATCATCATCGAGAATGATGCGCGCTTCCTTTATTTCGTTGAAGATGCGCAAACCGTGCTGCGTTACGAAATCTCGCCCGGCATGGAATCGCATCAATGGCGTGGTGCGGCTACAGTCGGCCGTAAGGTCGAGTGGCCCTCTTGGACGCCGGGTAACGAAGCCCGCCGTATGGCGCCAAGCCTTCCGGCCACGGTGCAGGGTGGCCCGAACAATCCGCTCGGCGCGCGCGGTCTCTATCTTTACGATGAACGCGGCCGCGATACCGAATATCGCATCCACGGCACGAATGAGCCGGATATGATTGGCCAACCGGTTTCGCTCGGCTGCATCCGCATGCACAACATCGATGTGATTGATCTTTATTCCCGCGTGCAGATGGGCGCGAAGGTCATCGTCCGCTGATTTTAGCGAGCTGAGAAACGAAACAAGGCGGCTTTTCAGCCGCCTTTTTCATGTCTGAAGATGAGACGCGGTCTCAGCTCGCGGCGGATGTTGCGGTTTCGCCGAGCTTACGGCGGACACGGCGGCGTTCGGAAACGCGCGCTGCCGCTGCAGCGAGTGCTGGCAGGCGAATGGCTTTGTAATATTGTGCAACCAGCGGAGCGGCCGAAAGGCGCTCACGCACATTTTCAAGCGTTTCACGATGGCGAAGGCTCTCGGCGATTAGAGAGGCGGTCGTCATGGGTTTCCTCAATCGTTTTTTTGACCGGGTGGACCCGGATTGAGGAAATGTTTGCCAGCGCTTTTTGAATTCGCTTTGGCTCAATTGTGGCAACTGCGGGGCGAAATGGTTAATTATTGCGCAGTGGTTGTCTGAAGTCTCCTCCGGAGTGCCTCAACCCTTGTCTTCCATCGCGCGAAAGGTCTCACGCCAGCGTGAGATGACGACATCGAGTTTCTCAAGGTCGGCCATTGGCAATTGTCCGATGGTTTCATCGACGAAGCGCTTCTGAACTTCCATGCCCTCTCGCGCGATGCGACGGCCATCTGCCGTGAGATGCAGGGCATGCGAGCGGCGGTCGCCGGGGATCGGCTTGCGATCGACCAGCCCCGCTTCCACGAGCCGATCGACGAGGCCCGAGACATTGCCCTTCGTCACATAAAGCCGCTCGGCGAGGTCCCGCTGGGTGATGCCTTCCGCTTCGGTGAGCGTCGAAAGCAAGTCAAACTGTGCGACCGAAAGCCCGATCGCGCGCAGACGGGATGACATGGCCGAATGGCCACGCTGGTGCATCCGCAGGAAGCGGAACCAGATGCGGGACGGCGTGACGTTTTTCTCAGTCATGTTGGGCAACCCTTTGGCTTGCCTTGCGTCGTATTTCAAGCGCAGATCGTGGCATAAGCCTTCCCGATGCCGGTTCGACATGCCAGAAAGGCGTGGAAAACGCCGGAAAGATGGGCAAGGGGAATTTTCATGCGTGTACCGACGATCCAGCGCGGCCCCGGTGCTGCATCGCCCTGGGGCAGGCCGCGAGCGCCAGAAGAGGCGATACGGCTCGAACCGCTCGAAGCCCCGCTCTCCGGCATCGTGATCAAGGGCACGCTGCTCACGCTCATCACGCTGGGTCTCTATCGCTTCTGGTATCGCGTGAAGCTGCGCCGCTATTACTGGTCGAACACCACGCTGCTGGGCGATGGATTCGAGTATACCGGCACTGGCCGGGAATTGCTGATCGGCTTCCTGATCATGCTCGCGATTTTCGTGCCGATGAATTTTGCGGCGAGCCTTGTCGGCGTTTTTGCTGGTCCCCTCGTCGGGGGCGTGATTTCAGCCATTCTGGCTTCGCTCATCTTGCCGGCCTTCATCCAGGTTTTCATCTACCGGGCGCGCGGCTACCGATTGAGCCGCACGCGCTATCGCGGCATCCGTTTCCACCAGACGGGCACGGGGATTGGGTTTCTGGTGACAACGGCCAAATGGCTGCTCCTCACCGCGCTCACCCTCGGCATCGTGCTGCCCTACCTGCGTGAGGCGATGCATCGCTACAAGATCAGCAACACGCATTTTGGCTCGCTCAACGCCAGTTGCGGTTCGGAGCCCAAGGTGCTCATGAAAAAATGGCTTGTCGTTTGGGGGGCGGTGATGGCCCTGCTTTTGACTGGCGGGCTGTTCCTGTTCGCTTTTCCTGATCGTGTCGGCGAGGAAGAGATTTCCGTCGAAACGCTTTATCTGGCGCTGAAACTTCTCTTATTCGCTGTGGTCACGCTGTTGCCTTTCGTCCTCGCGATCGCGATTGCTTGGCAAATCTACCGTGTGCATGAGTTTCGACATTTCGTGTCGACCACCCGCTTTGGCGAACTCGCGCTCTCCTCCGATGCATCGGCAAGAACGGTCATCTGGATCACAACGAAGTTCCTGTTGCTGCTCTCGGCGTTTGCTGTCGCACTTTTTATGATTGCGGCGTTGTTTGGTGGTGCTGCGGTGGTATCGGAAATTCTATCCGATGACGCGGCAACGGGGGGCGGTTTCTTGCTGTTTTTCGTCCTCGGTTTTGCCGCCTTGATCGGCTACGCGGTGATCACCGAGGTCTATCTGCGCCGGAAGCTCTGGCAGCATTATGCCGGCTCGATTGCCCTGACGAATACCAGCCAGCTCGCCGACATCATCCAGCGTCATGGCCAGGAGGGCAGTGCGTTGGGCGACAGCTTCGATCCCGGCTTCGATATTGCGGGGTAATCCACGTGTTGCACGGTCGATTTTCCGATGGCGTCTCGCCGATTGCGCATGATGCCGAGGTGACGCGCACCGAAAGTGGCTTGCTGATTGCCGTCCCACGCCTCAACACGCGCGTTCTCTGGAGCTTTGAGGAGGTGCATTGGGAGAAGCTCGGGGTGGAATCGCGCCTCACGCGCATTCAGCAGGAGGTGGATACCGGCGCGCGTCTCTCGCTCAATACAGCGATGCTGGAGCGTGAATTCGCGGATGATCTGCGCCGCTTCCGTACCCGCCGAGCGGGTGAGGCCGGCGCGACACGCATCGCCATGTGGAGCGTGGGAGCCATCGCATCGCTGGCTTTCATTTTGCTGATTGGCTTGCCGTTTTTTGCGCGCGTCGCTGCGCCGCTGATCCCTTATTCCTGGGAAGTGAAGCTTGGCGAAAGCGTTGAGAAAGACGTGCTCGAAATGGTCAGCCAAGGGAAATCCCCGCGCTTCTGCACTGCACCGGGCACGCCGGGACGCGCGGCTCTGGATGAGATGATCCTGCGCCTCACAGCCTCTTTGCCACTTCAGGGTCCGCTGAAGGTGGATATCGTCGATGTCAACATGACCAACGCCTTCGCGCTGCCCGGCGGGCGGATTTTCCTGTTCCGCGAGGTGATCGAGAAAGCCACGAGTGCGGATGAGGTGGCCGGCGTGCTGGCGCATGAAATCGGGCATGTCGTGCATCGGCACTCCATGCGCGCTGTGCTGCATGATGGCGCGCTCTCTGTGCTTGTTGGACTCGTGCTTGGCGATGTCACCGGCGGCACCTCGATTGCCATCCTTGGTCAGATGATGCTTGGCTCGGCCTTTTCACGAGATCAGGAGCGCGAATCCGATGAAGTCAGCGTGCGATTGATGCAAGAGGCGGGTGCTGATCCGCGTGCGATCAACGTGTTTTTCCGCCGTTTGCTCAAGGCGGACGGCAGCGAGGGTGGAACAGCAACTTTCCGCTCACATCCGCTCACGACAGAGCGGATAGAGAATGTTGATCGCCTGGCCAATGAGGCGCTCCCGCCCAAGCGCCCGATTCTCTCGCCTGCGCAATGGGCGGCGTTGAAAAACGCTTGCCAGTCCGGTGCCTGATGATCCGACATCTCGCCTTGCGTCCGCCTTCGCGCTTCGTGCAATGGGCCGAGAGACTGGCCTTTGTGTCGGTGCCTATCGCTATCCTGGCCGTGTTGCTGACGCGCTCAGACCAGATTTCGAAGATGAATGGCGTTCTCTTGCTTGCAGCTGCGGCTTTGGTCGCGACCTTGGCATTGGCCCTCGCGATTGTCGGCTCTGTCGATATCTGGCGCCATGGACGCACCGGTCTGGCTGGCCTATTTCGCGCTGGATTCGTGGCTGTGCTCGTGCTCGCTTTGCCGGCCTATCTCGCGATACAGGCCGGTCGATTGCCAACCATGAACGACGTGACCACCGATATTCTCGATCCACCCGTGTTCTCACGCTCGGCCCGTTCTCTTGCTGCACGCAACGGCTACGTGCACCCATCTCTCGATCAACGCGAGCGCGAGAAACAGCGCTTTGCCTATGCGGATCTGAGAACGATCGTTCTCGAAGTTGAGGCGGAGGAGGCCTTCCGCTCTGTGAAAGATGCCGTGACCACGCTCAAATGGCGGATCATCGAGGAGGCGGCTCCTGGCGGGCGCAGCGGGCAGGGACGGATTGAAGCCGTGGCCGAGTCGCAATTGATGCGGTTTCAAGATGATATCGTGATTCGCATCCGCCCCTCCGGAGCTGGCACGCGGATCGATGTGCGCTCGGCCAGCCGGGTCGGCAAACATGATTTCGGGGCCAATGCCCAGCGGATCCGTCGGCTGATCGAAGAAATCAATTCGCCCAAGGACTAGCTCTCATTTGCGCCTGTAAAGAGCATCCAGCGCCAGTGTTGGCTCGGTCGATACGGCTCCACGCGCATGCAGCTCCTCAAGATGTGCGAAAACCGAGAGTGCCGCTGCGCCGCGCAATGCCGGGTTGAGGCCGGGATAATTCAGCGCCACGAGTTCGGGAATGGTTTTTGGCCCTTCCGCGAGGCGCTCGAGAATCTGGCTTTCCCGTTGGCGGCGATGGTTCAGCAAGCCGCGTGTGAAACGGCGCGGATCGCTCACGGGAGCGCCATGTCCCGGCAGGTAGATGCGATCCTGCTCGCGGTGGGTGAGTTGCTCAAGCGAAGCAAGGTAGTCGCCCATCGCGCCGTCGGGCGGGGCGACAATTGAAGTGGACCACCCCATGACGTGGTCGCCTGAGAACAGGATGCCACGGCCAGCGAGCGCAAAGCACAGATGATTCGCAGTATGCCCCGGCGTGGCAATCACCTCGAATGTGTGCCCGGCAATGCTTACAGGCTCGCCATGGTGCAATTCGCGGTCAGGCCTATGCTCGGCATCGGAGCTGGCATCGAGCAGGTTGATTTCGCCGAGGCGTAGGGGGCGCGCGGCGTGGTGGGGCGCGCAGCCTAAAATCTGCGCGCCTGTTCGCGCCCTTAAGGCACGCGCCAGCGGCGAGTGATCGCGATGGGTGTGCGTGACCAGGATTCCCGCCACAGGGGCCGTGCCGATTGCTTGCATCAAGCGCGCGAGGTGAGCCTCATCCTCGGGGCCGGGATCGACGACGACGATCTCGTCAGTGCCCACCAGATAGGTGCACGTACCCGTGAACGTGAATGGCCCGGGATTGGGTGCGACCAGCCGCCGGATACCCGGCGCGATCTCCTCGATCATCCCTGTTTCAGGGCGTGCCAGATTGAAGGTCAGGTCCACACTTTCCTCATATCTCGCGAGCTTGTCTTCACCGGTATACCGGCCTATAGACCGAAAACTGGCTTTCGCACCGCTTTTCGGAGAACACAACATGCAGCAGAGCGCCACCCTGATCGATACGGTTTTCGCGAGCAAGGGCAGCCGTACGCTCGCTCGAGATGCGATGATCGCGCTCGTCGCGACAGGCCTTCTCACAATCTCTGCGAAAATCCAGGTGCCGTTCTATCCCGTGCCGATGACGATGCAGTCATTGGTCGTTCTTGTGATCGGCGCGGCCTTTGGCTGGCGCCTTGGTGCTGCGACTTTGGCGCTCTACCTCGTGCAGGGTGCGATGGGCCTGCCGGTTTTCGCGAGCGGTGGTGGCCTTCCATATATGTTTGGCCCGACGGGCGGCTATCTCCTGGGTTTCGTGGCCGCTGCGGCTGTTACGGGCTATCTCGCGGAGCGGGGCTGGACGAAATCGGTGATCGGTGCGCTGGCCGCAATGACGATTGGCCATGCCGTGATCTTTCTTTTCGGCTTCGGTTGGCTCGCTTGTCTGATCGGCGTGAGCAAGGCGTATCTCGGCGGTGTCGTGCCGTTCTATGCCGCAAGCTTGTTCAAGACGTTGCTCGGTGCGGCATTGTTGCCCGCGGCTTGGTGCCTGGTCGAGCGCGCGCGCCGCGCCTGAGTTTCATTGCTGAAAAAATTCAAAGCCGGGTCGTCGACCCGGCTTTTTTTGTACTCAGAGCTGCCCGACAGGCACGATCCCCGTGCGATCCAGCCTTGTGAGTACAGTTTTCGCCTTTTCCCGACCAATTCTGAAATCCGGTGCAATTTCCAGAAGTGGCACCAGCACGAAAGCGCGCTGGGCCATCGCCGGATGTGGCAGGGTGAGGCGTTCGCTTTTCATGCGCGTCTTGCCGTGGGTGAGCAGGTCGATATCGATCAAGCGTGGCCCCCAGCGTTCGCGCCTCACGCGGCCCATCGCAATCTCAATGCCAAGGCAGGCATCAAGCAGAGCTTCCGGCTTGAGCGCGGTTCTCACGGTGATCGCGGCATTCAGGAAGGCGGCCTGATCGGTCTTGCCCCAGGGCGGGGTTTCGTAGATCGCGGAGCGAGCGACGACGATTGTTTCTGGCAATGCCCCAATCCGCCGTGTGGCCTCACGCAAGGCTTCGACACGGTCACCGAGATTGGCCCCGAGCGCCAGATAGCACAGTGCCTCGCTCATGCGCGAACGCGACTGCGTTGGATGGTCACCTCGATCGTTTCGAACAAAGCGGCAATTGCGGCAGCAGGCTTCTCGACGGTGACAACGACGGCGGCAATGCGCGGATGCTGCTCGAGTACGCTTGCAGCGATTTTCTCACCCAAGGCTTCGAGGATGTGAAAGCGCTCGCCCACTGCAATTTCCTGCACCAGAGCAGCGAGATCCGCATACGAAACACCGTGCCTGAGGTCATCGGTCCGGCCAGCCTCAGAAAGGTCAATCGCGCAATCGAGGCTGATGTTGAAGCGCTGGCCGAGCTTCGCCTCTTCATCATAGACGCCGTGATAGGCGAAAACCGCGACTTTTTTCAGGCGAATCCGGTCTTTCGGCAAAGATAGTTCATGCATCGGCATCGCAAAACCTCAGAGAAGGGCCTGGCGGACCGCCAGAGCATCGACATGCGGCCCGATGTCATGGACGCGTAGGATATCGGCCCCGAGATCGAGGCCGATCAATCCTGAAGCGAGTGTTCCGGCCAGCCGTTCGGACACCGGGCGATTGGTGATGAGTCCGAGAAAGGATTTGCGTGAAGCGCCCAGCAGCACAGCATATCCCATCGCCTTCAAGCGCGGGATGGCGCGGATTGCAGCGAGATTCTGCTCCAGAGTCTTGCCAAAGCCGATGCCGGGGTCGAGCACGATCCGATTTCCGGGGATGCCAGCTCTCGCGGCAAGATTGAGGGAGTGGACGAAAAAGCGCTCCATATCTGAGATGATATCGAGATTTTCATCGCGCGTTTCGCGGTTGTGCATGATCACGAGGCCCGCTCCGGTGGCAGCCACCACTTCGGCCATCTGTGGGTCGCGCTGCAATCCCCAGACATCGTTGACGATGCTCGCACCCGCGCGCAAAGCGGCGCTTGCTGTTTCGCTCTTGTAAGTATCGATCGAGATCGGTGCGCGAATGTTCTGATCGCGCAGGCCGCAGATCACCGGGATCACGCGTTCCATCTCTTCGGATGCAGGGATGAAACTTGCGCCGGGGCGTGTGGACTCCCCGCCAATATCGACGATGTCTGCGCCCTCATCAATCAGGTTGCTCGCCTGTGTGACGGCCGATTCCGATTGCGCAAAAAACCCGCCATCCGAAAAGGAGTCCGGCGTGACGTTCACAATGCCCATCAGCAGCGGGCGCCCATCAGGACGTTGCGGCCACGGAGCAGCAAGTGGGGCAGGGGCGGCAGGCATGTTTTGACCGGAGGACGATGTCTTTGAACTCGCGAGGGCATAGCCCCTCATGGCCGGCAATACAATTGCGAGGGTCGCGATTCGGAGGACCATTTCACAATTCGCCCACTTCGTTGCTTGCCCAAAAGGGGCAAATTGGGCTGTAACGTCGAACAAATCCGGCAAAGAGGATTCCTGATGCCAAACAACAGAACGCCGGCCTCGCAGAACGCCGCGAGCCTTGACCAACGCTCTCCCGCGCGTGTTGGCCGGGGGCGCAGCGCGGTTGCCCGTGATCTGCGCGATTGGATGGAACGCCGGGCGCTGCCGTTCTGGATCAAGAAGGGCTGGGATGCCGATCGCGGCGGGTTTTATGAGCGATTCTCACTCCAGGGCGAGCCTGACCGCGAAGCGAACCGGCGCATCCGCGTGCAATGGCGGCAGATCTATGTGTTGGCGCATGCCAGCGTGCTTGGCTGGGGTGATGGCCTGAAACTGGCTTTCAAGGGCCTTGAATACGTCCTGGCTCAGGGGTGGGCCCCGGATGGTCAGCCAGGGTTCGCGCATGTTCTGCATGCCGATGGCACGGTGGCCTCCAGCAAGCGTGATAGCTACGATCACGCTTTTGCCCTGTTGGCTTTGGCCTGGCTGGCGCGTGCCAGCGATGATTCGCAGGTTCGCACGCTGCTCGAGCTGGTTCTCGATTTCGTCCAAAACGACCTGACGGACGGCAACGGGTTTTTGCTGGAGGCCTTGCCGCCCGAACTTCCGCGCCGTCAGAACCCCCATATGCACATGTTTGAATCGGCGCTGGCCCTCCACGAAGCCCTGGGGCATTCCAAAGCCCTGCCCATGGCTCAGCATTACCGGCGGATGCTCGAGAAGGTGTTTCTCGATCGCAAAGCCTCGCTTCTGCTTGAGTTTTTCGACGACGATTGGTCTCCTCAGCTCGATGATGGCGCTGCTCTTGTTGAGCCCGGTCATATGGCGGAATGGGTGTGGCTCATTCGCAAACACGAGCGGCTCGCAGGCCTCAAGGCGAGCCCGATTGGGACGCATTTGCTCGGTGCGGCGCTTCAGGCGGCTGAACCTGTCCGAGGTTTCCTGATCGACGAAATCGATACTCTTGGTCGCGCGCGCAAGACGTCGCGACGTCTCTGGCCTCAGACTGAATTGATCAAAGCTTGGCTAGCGCAGGCCGAAAACGGCGCGGATCGAGCCGATGGAGCGGCGGAGGAATTGATCTCAAACCTGATGCAGACCTATCTCTCCGGGCCGTTCGCGGGCGGCTGGTACGATCAGTTCACGGCTGAGGGCAAGCCAGTCGGCGAATTCGTTCCAGCCTCGACGCTCTACCATCTGTTTGTCGCCGTGGTGGAGGCGGATCGCGTCATCGGGTGACCCCGCCAGCGACGTCGTGTGGTGGCCGTTCGGGTCGAGTTTTCGGGAAAATCGCGTGGTCGGAGTGGCAGGATTCGAACCTGCGACCCCCTCGTCCCGAACGAGGTGCGCTACCAGGCTGCGCTACACTCCGCGACCGACGTGAGGCCGGTTCCTTACAGGCCTCACCCGGCCTGTGCAAGGGTCTCGGGTGCGAAAAACCGAAATGAGGTCAATGCCGGGGCGGCTGCTGAGATCAGCTTACAAAAACTCACGCCAAACCAGTTGAAGCCTGTCGATCAAGCCGCTAGACGAACAGCCTTTCCAACGCTAAGTGCGGCGGAGTATTGGGGCGTCGCCAAGAGGTAAGGCAGCGGATTTTGATTCCGCCATTCCCAGGTTCGAATCCTGGCGCCCCAGCCAGTTACCCCAGGAATTGCGCGTTGAAGAAACCAGAGCCACCGTTCTGGAGTCTTACTCCGCCAGCCGAGACATAGGCCCTGAGGTTGATTGTATCGCCCGCGTTGAGAAACAGTATCGCTTCGGTTTGGATCGCGGTGTAGCCATTGGTGACCGAGGCTGTCATTCCAACCATGGTGCCATTGATCTGCGAATTGTTTTTCCAGAGTGAGAGATAGTTCGTCCCCATGCTCGAGCCTTGGTAGAAGGTCGCGGAGCCCGCGCAGCGATAATGGCCTGCAACGCTGGCCGTGTAGCTGCCCGTGCTCGCATTGAACATCGAGGCAGGGCTGGCAAGCGCCTCGCTCCAGGTGGTTTCGGCTGACGTGATCGGGACCCAGACATCACTGGTGAGGACACCCGATTGGCCGCCGGTCATCGCGAAGCTTTGCAACGGATTGCGCGGCAGGCGAACGCTGCCATCGCTTTCAGCGGAGACGGCGATATGGAAGGTTGAGCCATTTGGGCTCACCTTGATCTGGAACGCATCGTTCCCCAGCAGTCCGATTTCTGCGCGACCCGAATAGTTCGTCTGAAACATCTGAGCCGCGACATTCGCTGTGGCATTCTTGTTGATGGTCAGGCGTTGGTCTGCTCCTTCATGTGTGAAGAGCACCCCCGGCGCGCTGACAATCAGCCGGTTGTAGGTATCGGCTGACGCATTCACGCCAAGGGTCGGATAGGTGTTCGCCGGGCTTGTCCAAGCTGTGCCGTTCCAGAACTGGCTCAGGCCCGTTATCTCGTGCCAGATAACCCAACCGGTGCGCGGTGTGAAAAACACCCAGGTTCCATCTTGGAACGCAGCAATCTTATTGGCATGTCCGGCCCATGCTCCGGTTGGGGAGCTGCCAAGCTGATGCCGTTCGCCCTCAGTTGGGCTCGTGGGCGGCGTTGTGGCTGCCGTCGTTTTGACCGAGAGTTGCACCAACGCATCCAACATGCGCAAGGCCTCGTTGACGGTGACATGTTTCTGCGCCTGCCCGGCTGCGATATAGGGGAGAGAAAGAAGTGACGTCGTGCTCATGCACCATCCTCGCTGAAAACTTGGGTTCCGGCAGAGGATAAGGGGGCGCACCAGACCGGGGATAAATCCGCCGGATTGCGCATCAATCTCGCATTTTATGAGCCGTTTTTCCCCTCAAAACGCTTGAGTTCACCGGCATCCATCTGCCGAATTCGCCCCAAATAAGCTTGATGTTTTGCGGATATTCCTCTAGGCGGCGACCAAAGCTTTATGACGCAGGAATCCCGATTTTATGTCCAAGAAAAACAGAGCCTTGATCACCGGCATTACGGGCCAGGACGGTGCATATCTCGCCCAGCTTCTTCTCGGGAAGGGATATGAGGTTTTCGGTCTTGTCCGCCGCTCATCGC
>JBOFZC010000037.1:0-5060 GCA_051654985.1 Rhabdaerophilum sp. | reverse complement strand
CCCGCATGTGATCAGTCTTGAAGATGGCTCACGCCACAAACGCGTCGATGCGGATCAGGCCGGGTTCAAGGCTGAAATCGACCCTTATGGTCTGCTCAACCCCGGCAAAATGCGCTCGTATGTCCCTGTGAAGACATGAAAATTCTTTATCTCTACTGCCATCCTCTTGAAGAGAGTTTCCATGCCGCGATCCGCGACGCCGGCGTTGCCGCACTTCGCGCGAAGGGCCATGAGGTTGATCTCTGCGATCTCTATGCCGAGGGGTTTGAGCCCGTTCTCACCGCCCAGATGCGCCGGGATTATCACGACCTCGCGCTCAACCGGCAGGGCATCGAAGGTTATATCGAGCGGCTCTACGCTGCCGAAGCTCTGGTGGTGCAATTCCCGACCTGGTGTTTCGGCTTCCCGGCGATGCTCAAGGGCTTTTTCGACCGCATTTTCGGCCCCGGCATCACCTTTGATCTCTCTGTGCCGGGCAAGCCGCGCCCGATGTTGCAGAACATCCGGCACGTCATCGGCATCTCGACCTATGGACGCGATCGCCTCCGGGCCTTCTTGGTCGGCAATCCACCGAAAAAGATGATCACGCGCTATTTGCGCTGGTTTGTGGCGCGCGGCGCACGCATCCGTTATCTCGCGCTCTACCACATGAATGTCGCGGATGAGGCGCAGAGAAAGGCGTTTCTCGCGCGCGTTGAAACCGAATTGTCTGATTTGAGGGCCTGATGCGCAAACTCCACTGGTTCGACCTGACATCGCGCGATTTTCAAAAGCTCAACCCCGAGAAAACCGTCATCGTTCTCCCCATTGCCGCAACCGAGCAGCACGGGCCGCATCTCTCGGTCGGCACAGACAGCATCATCGCTCAAGGGATGTGCGATACGGTGATGCGAAAACTCCCGGTGCATCTCGATGTGCTGTTCCTGCCGGTGCAAACCGTGGGCAAATCGAACGAGCATCTGCGAGATCCCGGCACCATTACGCTCACGGCCCAAACCCTGATTTCGGCCTGGACCGAGATCGGCGAAAGTGTTGCGCGCGCCGGGTTGCGCAAGCTGGTCATGGTCAACAGCCACGGAGGGAATGTCGAGGTTCAGGGCATTGTCGCGCGTGAATTGCGCGTGCGCTGCCAGATGCTTGTGGCGCAAACCGCGTGGCGACGGCTGGGTGTGCCAGCGGGCCTGTTCTCCGATATCGAGAACAATTACGGCATCCACGGCGGCGATTTCGAAACCTCTGTTATGCTGCATTTCGCGCCTGACCGGGTGAAGATGGAAGAGGCACGGGATTTCGTCCCGAATTCAATCCGTTATGCGCAGGAATTCAAGCAGCTCCGCGTCACTGGCTTCACCTCGATGGCCTGGATCGCCGAGGACAATCACCCCGAGGGGGTCGCCGGCGAAGCGCATCTCGCAACGCCAGAGAAGGGCCGGCAGGCCGTCGAGTTCCAGACCGACCGCTTCATCGAATTGCTGGAAGATGTGGCGCGGTTTCCGCTCTCAAATCTGGCGTAAGGTGCGATTGACCCGCTCGAGATGCGCTTTGCGCGCTTCCTCACCCACCACATCAATCCGATGCAGCGCGAGCCAAAGTGTGCGGCAGCGCGGGGCACAAAGCACACGGATCCCCGTCAGCAGAATACGCTGACCCGGCCGGCCCATGATCCACCACCACCATTTCGGTGAACCCAGCGAAGTGATCACACCGAGAAAACGGATATTGGTCATTAGCCCGCGAATGGGCTGATTGCCCTCGGGCATCGTGAAGGTCTCGTGGGGAACAAGCACGCGCTCAAGCCAGCCCTTGAGCATCGCGGGCTGGGCATACCACCAGGTCGGGTAGACGAAGAGCAGGCCATCCGCCGCCTTCACACGCTCCAGATGCGCCGCCACCGGCACGCGGTTTTCGCCGCGGGTGTGATAGCCCACGCGCTCCTCGCGGCTCATCACCGGCTCAAACCCCTCCGCGTAGAGATCCAGCACGTCGACCTGATGCCCAGCCTCCCTGAGTGCAACAATGGCCGTGTCTTTGACCGCAGCGGTGAAGCTTTCGGGGTTGGGATGGCAATAAACGAGGAGGATTTTCACCCACCCAAACCCTTGAACAGAAACGTCTTCCCGCTCTTGAAATCGTAATTCGGGTCTTCCCAGGCGATCATCTTGCCGGGATTGAGCAGGCCTTGCGGATCGGCCTCGCGCTTGAAGGCGAGTTGAACTTCATCCGTTTGCTTCATGCCGCCTTCTTCGAGGGTGTAGCGATGCGGGTTGAAGATCGGCGCGCCCATATCCTCATGGATTCGCATGATCTCATCGAGCCGCTCTTCGCTCGTGAAACGCACGAGAGGCAGGCCAAAACACGTGACCTTGCCATCAAATTTCACGAATTCGAGATGGCAGGCGACCTCATCACCAAAATGCGCATGGATTTTTTCCACCAATTCCACCTGATTGGGGAATGGGTAGAGCACTTGCAGGTAGGTGATTTTCGGATCGACCCTGAGGGCTCGCAAAGTCGTATGGTTCCAGCTCAGCTCAAAAGCCGGTGGCAGGCCCTTTTTCTCGTCATCCGTAAGGGTATCCGAGCGCATAAGGAGTTCCGCCCCCTTCCAGCGCTTTGCAAACGCAAGCAACGAGGAAAGCGCGAAATCCGCCACCATCGCCACGACGACATGCTTCTCGCGCGGCAGGAACTTGCGATGACGCAGGAAATAATCGTGCGGTGAAGGTGCCGCGATTACCGCGAGCTCTTTGAGCAGAAGACCATCCTGCTCGCCGAGGGTGTTTGAAAATTCGGTGGCTTGCCGCAGGTCGTCAAATCCGAAAATGACATCCACCCACGGATAGGCCGGTGCCAACGGCACCTCGCATTCCACAATGATCCCGTTGGTGCCATAGGCGTGGCTGACCTTGTGCAGATCGTCACCTGTGAGTTCGAGCACGCGCGGGCTCGCCTCCATCGTCACAACCTTCAGGCGGATGATGTTGCCGTAATCGCGCAATCCGCCCCACCGGATCGAGCCGACCCCGCCCGAGCCGCCGGCGATAAAGCCGCCCAAAGTCGCGGTGTGATACGTCGAGGGCGAGAGGCGCAGCTCTTGCCCCGATTTCGCGCGCGTCTCATGGTCGATCTCGGCGAGAATGGCGCCGGGCTCTGTAACAACCCTGCCTTGCCCGATCGATTTCACCGCATTCATCGCCGAGAGATCGAGCAGAACACCGCCCGAAAGCGGCATGGCCTGGCCATAATTGCCAGTACCAGTGCCGCGTGGCGTCACCGGGATGCCGAGCGCGTGGCAGGTGGCGAGAACGTGGATGAGTTCATCCACGGATTTCGGCGTCACCATGATATCGGCGATCACCGCATCAAGCTGACGCTTGAGGGTCGGCGAATACCAGTAGAAATCCCGGCTTTTCTGCTTGAGGATCGCGGCATTGTCGTCGGATTTGATTGCGCCGAGACGAGATTTCAGCGTGGCGATGTCATAAGGCATGGATGTTCCTCAGGCGGAAAGAGAATCGAGTTCAGCATAGTCCGGCAGATCCGTGCGGCTCGCTTTGCCACCGATCAAGACGAAGCGATCAGTCTGCGGGCGTGAGAGCCATTCGTTGAGCGTCCGGGCAGAAAAGATGATCATATCTGCGCTCAAACTAGCGGCGAGGCGGCCAGATTGCGGCAGGCCCATATGATCCGCCGGGCGGGTCGTGAGGCTCGCGAGCCACGGGCGATGCGTGTGGTCGAATTGCAGAATCCGTGTGGCTTCGCGAAACACTTCCACACCATCGAGATCGCCGTAAGCGTAGAACGGATCGCGCGTGTTGTCCGACGCGACCATCGTGGAAATGCCGGCGGCATCCAGCTCATGAAGGGGCGCAACCCCGCGCCAACGCGGTGTGCGGCCCGAGGTTCGGTCTTGCAGGTACATGTTGCACATCGGCAATGAGACAACCGCAATCTTTGCCTCGCCGAGCTTCTCGATCACACGGGCACGATCCGCGTCGTCCATCAGCGCAAGTGAACAGCAATGGCCCACAAGCACCCTGCCCCGGAATTTCTTGCGCAACACGGCATCGGCGATTTTCTCAAGGCTGCGGGCATCAGGTGACGCGCTTTCATCGACATGAAAATCGAGCTCAAGGCCATGCGCTGAAGCCGCATCGATGAATTCATCGAGCGCTTTGTCGACCTGTTCCGTTAGCGGATCGCCGCGAAAGGTCACCGCGCCAAGGATGCCGTCATATTTGACGACATGCTTCAGGATGTTTTGGAAATCTGTTGGATCGTCCCAGAGGGCGGAAAGCGGAAACAAGGCTGCGGCTTGCAATTCAATCCGGCCCTTCCACTCCGCGCGCAATTCGTTGAAAACCGGCCACGAAATACCGGATTGCTTGGCCAAGCTATCGAGATGCGTGCGGATCGCGCCGGCGCCGTGATGGAAGGCACAGCGCAGCGCAAAGTCCATCCGGGCGCGCACATCTTCAGCGCTCCAGTTCTTTTCACGATCAGCCGCCACGGTTGTGAGCGCGCCATAGAAGGTGCCATCCGGGTTCGCCGCGCGAGCGAAAACGTGCCCCTTGTCGAGATGAGTATGGATATCGACAAAGCGGGGCAGGATCATCTTGCCGCCGAGGTCCATCGAAGGCAGGCCATCGGCGATCTCGACGGGCTCGGCTGCGATCCGCGCGATCATCCCATCTGCCACAAGGATGGCCACCCGGATGAGGCTGTCGCCACCGCTCGCGGGCCCGATCCCCTCGCCGCTCACCAGCGCATGCGGGACGCTCGCCTGCCGAAGCCAGAAGCGGGCGGCGTTTTCAGGAAGATTGATCGGCAAGGCGGGAACTCCGGGATGGGCAATGCACAAGGACAAGCAAGCACGATTCCAATTCGGCTGCGAGACAGCTAGATAGGGCGAGATGACGCCTGCGTCATGACCTGGAGCCGCGAATGACCCGCAACACACTCAACCCCGCCTCGATCCGTGCGCCCTTCGCGGCCTATAGCCACGGCATTGCGTTGGAGCCCGGCGCGCGATTGGTTTTCGCTTCAGGGCAATTGGGTGT
>JBOFZC010000036.1:0-7784 GCA_051654985.1 Rhabdaerophilum sp. | reverse complement strand
AGCATCATGATTGCTGTGATGTCGGCAAGCGCGATCACGCTCAACGCGCCGATATAGAGAACTGCGACGACGCTTTCGGTGCTGCTGCGCAGTATGGACATGCGATGAAAGGCGAGCGGCAGCTTTCGCCAAGCGCCCGTTATGCCAATCACCAAAGCGAGGATCACAATCGCGAACAATCCGCGCACGAAAAGAGCCTGGCCCGTTTCGAGCGATTGGCGCGCGAATTTCATCAGCGCATCATTGCCAGCGAACAGCAGCATGGAGATCAGCATCGCGACGATGCCACGCAGGTTCTTCTGGCTTTGGAGCATGATGCGGTTAGCCGCCCGTCACGCTCATATGGCGGCCGACCGCGGGGCTATGCGTGCGCCGATCGATGACGAAATCATGCCCCTTCGGTTTGCGGGAAATCGCATCCTCGATCGCGCGCATCAAAGCGTCATCGCTTTCGCTCTGGCGCAGGGGTTTGCGCAGATCGGCGGCGTCTTCCTGCCCAAGGCACATGAACAAGGTTCCGGTGCAAGTGAGGCGAACGCGGTTGCAGCTCTCACAAAAATTGTGGGTCATCGGCGTGATGAAGCCGATGCGACCGCCGGTTTCCTTGGCGGTGAAATAGCGCGCGGGTCCACCTGTGCGATGGGCACTCTCCTCCAAAGTGAGGTGATCCATCAGTCCCGCTCGCACTCGGCTTAAAGGCAGATATTGATCGAGCCGCTCGCCGTCGATCTCTCCCAGTGGCATTACCTCGATGAAGGTGAGGTCCATGCCGCGCCCATGCGCCCAGCGTATCATGGGCAGGAACTCGTCCTCGTTGAAGCCCTTGAGCGCCACGGCGTTGATCTTCACCGCGAGTCCCGCCTCCTGGGCGGCGTCGATGCCGGCCATCACTTTGTCGAGCGCGCCCCAGCGGGTGATCGCCCGAAACTTCTCGGCATCGAGAGTATCGAGCGAGACATTGATGCGCTTGACGCCGCAATCCGCCAGTTCGCGGGCGTAGCGCTGGAGTTGCGAGCCGTTGGTGGTTAGCGTCAGCTCTTCCAGCGCACCGGATGCGAGATGGCGCGAGAGACCGCGGAAAAGCGTCATGATATCGCGCCGCACCAGTGGCTCGCCGCCCGTGATCCGCAGTTTGCGGACTCCACGCCGCACGAAAGCCGAGCAGAGGCGATCGAGTTCTTCGAGCGTCAGCAAATCCTGCTTGGGCAGGAACGACATATTCTCGCTCATGCAATAGACACAGCGGAAATCGCAGCGATCCGTCACCGAAACACGCAGATAGCTGATCCCGCGCCCGAATGGATCGACAAGATCCGGTCGCGTAAGGACCGCTGAAGTTCCGGCATCCAAAGCCGTCATGGCGTCTCTTCTCCTCGTGCCGCCCATTGTCAGGCCGCCTTGCTCATTCACGGAGCTTTCAAGTTACAATGTGATGGCTCAGGCTTGAATGGCAAGCCCGGAAGCGGGAATAGAGGATTGTCGGTGTGCATTTTGCCGCAGCATATTGGGAAGGAAAGAAGGTCGATGTCCGAGCAGCAAGTCTGGCCAAGCGAGCTTCGTGTCAGCCCCGACAAGCGGGCGCTCAGCATCGCGTTCGATGATGGCTTTTCTGGTAGCATATCGGCCGAGCTTCTGCGGGTGCGGTCGCCCAGCGCTGAAGTGCAGGGGCATTCGCCCTCCGAGCGCAAGACCGTGCCGGGCAAACGTAACGTCATGATCATCGGGGTTGAGCCCGTGGGGAATTACGCGGTGCGGATCAAATTCGATGATATGCATGACAGCGGCATCTATGGCTGGCCACTCCTTCACCGCTTTGCGCGCGATCAAGCCGCGATGATGGCGGAATATGAGGACGAACTTGCCGCGAAGGGCATGAGCCGCGAGCCCAGCATTCCGTCGCGTCGATCCTGAAACGAAAAAGCCGACCCCTGCGGGCCGGCTTTTAAAATCGAAAATGAAGTTGAGCTTTAGCGCAGCACAACCACGCGGGTGCCAACCTTCACGCGCTCGTAAAGGTCGATTACATCGGCGTTGATCATGCGGATGCAGCCCGAAGAGACGGCCTGGCCAATCGTCTCAGGCTCATTCGAACCGTGGATGCGATAGAGCGAGGTGCCAAGATAGAGTGCGCGAGCGCCCATCGGGTTGCCTTCGCCACCTTCCATGAAGCGCGGCAGATCAGGACGACGCTTCAGCATCTGGGGCGGAGGGGTCCAGGTCGGCCATTCCTGCTTGCGGCTGACGGTCTTGGTGCCACCCCAGGCAAATCCAGGTCGACCCACACCCACGCCATACTTCATCGCGCGGCCATTCGGCATCACGAAATAGAGACGCTTCTCATTGGTATCGACAACAATAGTGCCTGGCGCATACTTGCCTTTGTATTCGACTTCTTCGCGCGGGATGGCCGCAGCGCGGAAGCGCACATCATCCGATATTTCCAACGGAAGGCGCGTAACGGGATCAATGAAGGCCTGCGCCTGCGGCAACATGGCAAAGCCGGCAAGGCTGGCAAGAACAAGGGCTCGGATCAGGCGCATTGGTGGCGGTCCTCGTTGAATCGGGCAATATTTTGATAAACGATCTTGAAGTTCTTTGAACGTGCTCCAGCGCACATTGCAAGACCGATCACGCAGGCGTGAGTGGTTTGAACGCGCCAGAACAAGCCCGCAGCCTGCAATGTTGTATTTATGATACGTTTCGCCCTGGTTAAATTGACGCCCCTGCGACGGTTTGACCAGGTGATTTCACGGCTTTGTATTTCCCGTGCTTGACGCCCGGCGCGCTTCTCAGTTAAGCGCATCTCCACCGGGCGCGTAGCTCAGCGGGAGAGCATTCGCTTCACACGCGAAGGGTCACAGGTTCAATCCCTGTCGCGCCCACCATTCTCAAATTACCCGCATCAATCCAACCGAATGCCCACGCGGCGCGTTTCGCCGTGGCGGTCGATCACCGCGATTTCGCTGAACCCACGACCCGGAGCGGGTAAAGGGATGGTCCGACGCGTCAGGCTCTCACCGGCGGGTAGACCGTTGAGCAGCAAGGTGAAGGGTGGGGCGCCACCCTGCAGTTTCAGGGTCAGCACAGGATCACCGCCTTCCGCCAGCGAGCCCAGATCGAGCTTCGCGCCATCCGGCGGATAGGCGATTTGCAGCGCCTGCCGCGTGGCGGCGAGAATGGTTTTCGGCACATCTGATCTCAGATGCCGCAAAGGTGGGGGAAGATCAGCCGTGCGCGCAATGATCGCTTCTTTCGGCCGGGACGGTAGCCCGGGAGAAAGACCGATGCGCTGAAAGGCCTCGAACAGAATGGGAGCCGCGCTTTTGCGCCCGACCAGTCCCGGAACCGGCACATTGTCCGCTCGCCCGACCCAGATGCCAATCGCGTGTTTGCGATCAAACCCGATCGCGAATGCGTCACGAAAGCCGAACGACGTGCCGGTCTTGAAAGCGATCCGCCCGGATGGGCCATTGTCGGGCGGTGGCGCCCCCATCAGGATATCCGCGGCATACCAGGCGGCGACCGGGCTCGTGAGTGTCTGAGTCACAGCGACTTCGCCCTGCAGCTCGCGTGGGTGGATTGCCTCGCCGCCGCGCCCGAGTGCCGCGAAAAGTGTGGTGAGATCATGCAGCGAGACGCCAAGGCCGCCGAGCGCCACAGCGAGGCCCGGGCTTGCCTCACCAGGAAGGTTCACCTCGGCGCCGCCCTGGCGCAAGCGGGCGAGAAAGCGCTGGGCCCCAAGCGCATTCAACAGGTCCACCGCCGGCAGGTTGAGGGATTGCTGCAAAGCCGCGCGCGCGGTCACCACGCCTTGAAATCCTGGATCGAAATTCTCAGGCGCATAGAGCCCAAAGCGCATAGCGCGGTCTTCGAGCAAGGTTTCGGGATGTGCGATTCCCTCATCAAACGCGAAGGCGTAGATGAAGGGTTTGAGCGCTGAGCCCGGCGAGCGGATGGCACGGCTCAGATCCATACCGCCAGCGCGCGTGGCGTCAAAGTAATCGGCACCACCCACCGAGGCGCGCAGCTCACCGCTTGCGAGGTCGATCACGACAATTGCAACGGAAACCTCCGGCCCAAAGGTTTCGGCGCGTTCGCGAGCCAGGGCTTCGAGGCTCGCCTGCATCAAGCGATCATAGGTCGTGACGATGCGGCGCTCAGCCGGTTTTTCCGCCACCAGAGCTTCGGCCCTGTGCGCGGCATGGCGCGGGAAAGCGCGACGTTGCGTCGGGACCGGCTCCTCAAAACCGCGCGCGATATCGGCATCGGGAAGAATGCCTGCACCCTGAACCCGAGCCAAAACCCGGTCGCGCGCGCGGTTCGCGACCTCAGCGAAACGATCAGGACGGCGCGTTTCCGGCGCTTGCGGCAGGGCTATCAGCAAAGCGCTTTCGGCGAGTGAAAGCCTTTTCGGCTCACGCCCGAAATAAGCGAGGCTTGCTGCGCGCACACCTTCAACATTGCCGCCGAAGGGGGCCAGCGCGAGGTAGAGTTCGAGAATGCCGGTTTTCCCCAGTTGCCGTTCAAGCTGAAGCGCGCGCAAGGCCTGACGTGCCTTGGCTTTCAAGCTCCGTTCTTCACGCGGTTCCACAAGGCGTGCGACTTGCATCGAGAGCGTCGAGCCGCCGGAAATCACCCGCCTATGCCGCAGCATCTGCCCACCAGCTCGCAACATCGCCAGCGCGTCGATCCCGGGATGCGACCAGAAGCGGCGGTCTTCATAGGCAATAAGCATATCCAGATAGCGCGGATCGACCTCGGAGACTTTTACCGGCATGCGCCATCGGCCATCGGCCATTACGAACGGACGCAGGAGCTTCCCCTCGCGATCAAGGACCACGGCCGATCGCTCCTGCACGCGCGCGAACTCGAATGCTGGCAGCGTTCGAATACTCAGTTCAACCGCGAACCACCCAACCACCGGCAAACCGAGGAGAAAAGCGGCGGCGATCCGCCACTTTTTCCCGATCGTTGGCCAAGAGCTCTTCGCCATCCCTACGGCCTCGCAGCCGCCGCGAAGGGAACGATCTCGGCCTCGCCAAACGCGGTGCGACCGAATTTCTCGGGGTTGTACATATCCTCCACCAACCCGGCGGGATGGGTATATTTCCCGGGCGTCACGGCGCGAACGATGTAAGCGAGTGTGAAATTCGTGTTCTTGTCATTCGGTCGATGCTCGAATGCGGCTACGAAGCGATCATCCCTCGCTTCGATATGCTCAGTTTGAGCGAGATCACCGAGGAAGCCGAAGCCCTCGGTTGAAGCCGAGCCGCCGAGGCTTGCGTTCTCGATCTCCAACCCGGCGGGCAGAGGGTCGACCACCAGCAAACGGGCTTGACGCTTGGTGATGTCGTTGACCACGAGTTTCACGACATAACGCTCGTTCTGGCGGAGCTGATCAGGACGGATCTCCTGTCCCTTCAGCGTAAAATAACTCCGCGTCAGTCCATAGCCTTGTTGCACCGCCGGTTCTGGCCGGACGGGAATACCCGCGACATTGAGAATGACGCGCATATCTGCGCCGCTTTCGTTTTTCAGCACGAGGGGCGCTCGTTCCAGGCTTGCGGCCGAGAGATTGCGATGGAACGGACCCCTGCGGCTCGCTCCGTTCACCGATGTTGTGAACGCCTCCATCTCCTTCTGCAAAGCCTGCGCCGCGAGAACCATGAAGCTTTTTTCCTGGGTCGAGAGATGCCGCCTGCGCCCGCGCAAATCCTCAAGGCTCGCCGAAACACGCGTGGCGATCGCCTTGTCGCCGTCGGCCTCGCCGATCAGGGCGAGAAGGCCCGCGCCATCACGGAGTTTTGAGCCGTAATCGTCGCGGAAGGCGCTTTCCTCAGCCGGCATCGCAGCGAAGGCCTGCGCTGCCGAATTGAAGGCCGTTGCAGCGCGCGCCCGATCGCCGAGGGATGCGAGGGCCGCCCCGATCTGCGCTTTCGCGAGGGCCGTGGGGAAAGCGTCAAGGCGATTGTCCGCGAGATAGCGCAGATCGCCCATCACCGGCTTGCCGTTCCGCGCCAGCACATAGAGCGCATAGGCCATGCCCGCCGCTTCCTCGGCGCGAACCTCGCCGGCATTCGTGACCTGATTGCGCAAGCGATCGAGCGCGAGGTTGAAGGCGATGGTTGGAACCACGAAGTTGCGTTCACGGGCGCGGGTGAGGAAATCGCTCACAAATGCATCCAGCCAAAGATCATTCCCGCCAATGGTCCAGAGGCCGAAAGCCCCCGAACCATTCTGACGGGAGAGCACACGCTCGATCGCATCGCGGATGCGCTGATCGACATCGCCATCGAGCGCGAGATTTTCTGACGCCGAGAGGCGATTGACATAAAGCAGTGGCAGGGCGCGCGAGGTGATCTGCTCCGTGCAGCCATAGGGGTAGCGATCGAGACTCGCGAGCAGGCCTGCTGCATCCAAAGCCGCATAGGGCGAGGCGGAAACGCCGATACTGCCCGACCCTGGCACCATCTCGCTTAAGAGATCGCGCGAGATTTCCAAGGTCTGCCCATTCGGAATGGGCCTTGCGACGCGGTTCACGACGCTCGGTGCCGAGGATTTTACCGGCAGGCTTAGCGTTTGCGTGAGGTTGTGGCCGTTGCCTGACAAGGTGAGTTCAATATCCGCCACGCCAAGACCTGCACCGATCAGCGGCAGCGTGAAATCAGTTTTCTTGCCTTTCTCCAGCCGGATATTGCGCCAGGCCGGATCGAGGCTCGCCTGAACCGGGCCCTTCACGTTGACATCGAGTACATAGGTCCCGGTTTCGGCCTCAACCGGATTGATCTCGATATGCAGGCGAGAACGATCGCCCAAGGCAAGGAAGCGTGGGATGGTCGCCTGCACAACGATCGGGTCGCGCACCGTGACATCCGCCGAAGCCTCGCCGGTGCGGTTCTTCGACCAAACCACGGCCATCACCTTCACTTGCCCGTTGAAGGCCGGGAGTTCGAAGGCAATGGGTGCCGAGCCATCCGGCCCGGCTTTCACTACGCCGGAGAAACGCGCAAGCGGCTCTTGGGTCGGCTTTGCGCCGGCCAGCGGTGGCGCGGCATCGCCGCCTGAGCGGATTGCGCCGCGCGTGCCCTGCATGCCGTCAATCAGCGCTCCATAGAGATCGCGGATTTCGCCGGAGAGCTGGCGCTGACCAAAGAAATGTTGGCTGGCATTCGGCGGCTCGTAGCGCGTGAGGGCGAGAATGCCCTGATCGACAGCCGCAACTGTGACGAAGGCTTCCTCGCCCGGTTGGAGGTTGGTGATCTTCACAGGGAGGTTCAGCGTGCCGCGCGGGCGCACCAAAGCGGGTGCGCCAAGTTCGACGTTGAGCTTTCTCGCTTCGGCTCCGATGGTGAACCAGGAAAGGCCGATCGCGCGCCCCGGCATGCGTTTTTGGCTCGCGTCAAGCGGACGGTGCGCGAGGGCGACGATATAAGCTCCAGGCCCCCAATCCGCCGAGACCTTGATCGGGAAGTTCGCACCTTCTGCCGGAAGGTCTACCGTTTCAAGATGCGTGATGCGGTCGGAGATCACCGCAAGTGTCGCCTTGCCGGCAGCGCGCGGCGTGATGCGCACGCGCATCGTCTCGCCATCGGCATAGGCCGGTTTGTCGAGCACGAGATCGAGCACATCGGGCGTATCGGCCTTGGCTTCGGCGACATAGCCGATTGTGAAATCGAAAGCGGTTTCAGCCGTTTCATTGCCGGTGCTGCGCACCTCGATGCGATGCGTACCCCAGCCGATCTGGGCTGAGATTTCGGCAATGGCTGTTTCGCTGGTCGAGACCT
>JBOFZC010000035.1:0-1748 GCA_051654985.1 Rhabdaerophilum sp. | reverse complement strand
TTGCCAGAGCGCTTGACCGGTGCAAACGCTTGCGGGGCGAAATTTCGGCTGGTCTGTAAGGGCGAAGCCGAAGGCGCGAACATTCGGAAGCATGAATGATCGGATTGGTTTTGGTCAGCCACGGCCAGCTCGCGACGGAATTCCGCGCGGCCATGGAGCATGTGGTCGGCAAGCAACCCCAGATGGCGGTTGTCTGCATCGGGCCGGAAGACGATATGGACGCGCGCCGGCAGGAAATCATCGGCGCGATCCATGATGTCGATACCGGCGCGGGCGTTGTTGTGCTCACCGATATGTTCGGCGGCACGCCTTCCAACCTCGCAATTTCAGCCATGAATGGTTCGAATGTCGAGGTTGTCGCCGGCATCAACCTGCCCATGCTCGTCAAGCTCGCCAAGGTGCGCGAGAGCATGCCGCTCGCCGAAGTCGTGGTGCAGGCGCAGGATGCGGGCCGCAAATATATCAATGTCGCCAGCCATATTCTGGCCGGGCGCTGAACCGGACGCGCGCCATGGATGATGCCGGAGATTCCCCCTGCCCTCCTCCTCCGGTGATTGAAGGGGCGATCGCACGCGATCTACCCGTGATCAATCGCAAGGGCCTCCATGCGCGGGCCTCCGCGAAATTCGTGCAATGCTGCGAATTGTTCGAGGCTGAAGTAACGGTCACCCGCTGCGGCGAGACCGTGGGCGGCACTTCAATCATGGGGCTTCTCACGCTTGCCGCCGCTCAAGGCACCTCCATCACCGTTCAGGCCAAAGGCGCCCAGGCCCAGGCAGCCATGGATGCGCTGACAGCGCTGCTCGCCAACCGCTTCGGCGAGGATGAGTGATCGTCGAGCTCGCAAGAGCGACATAAAGAAATCTTTATATCTTTATTGCGTCCGCTGATCGGTTCTGCTATCAGGCCGGCATCGTTGGAGCAGGTTTGACCTGCTTGCGTGCCGCCGCGTGGAGAGACACGCCAAACCTCTGAGGGATTTTCGATGGATTACATCGTCAAAGACATGAGCCTTGCCGCATTTGGCCGCAAGGAAATCGAATTGGCCGAAACCGAAATGCCGGGCCTGATGTCGATCCGCGAAGAATACGGCCCGAAGCAGCCGCTCAAGGGCGCGCGCATCGCCGGCTCGCTGCACATGACCATCCAGACCGCCGTGCTGATCGAGACGCTGAAGGCCTTGGGCGCTGATATCCGCTGGGTTTCGTGCAACATCTTCTCGACGCAGGACCACGCCGCTGCCGCGATCGCCGCCGCCGGCATCCCGGTTTTCGCCTACAAGGGCGAAACGCTGGTGGAGTATTGGGATTATACCGCGAAGCTCTTCGATTGGCATGGCGGCGGTGTCCCGAACATGATCCTCGATGATGGCGGCGATGCCACCATGCTCGTGCATTACGGCCTCAAGGCCGAGAACGGCGATGTCGCCTTCCTCGAAAAGCCGGGCTCGGAAGAGGAAGAGATCTTCTTCGCGCTGATCAAGAAGCTCTTGGCTTCAAAGCCCAAGGGCTGGTTCGCCGAGATCGCGAAGTCGATCCGTGGCGTTTCGGAAGAAACCACCACGGGCGTGCATCGCCTCTATCAGTTGGCTGAAAAGGGCCAGCTCCTGTTCCCGGCGATCAACGTCAACGACTCAGTCACGAAGTCGAAATTCGACAACCTCTATGGCTGCCGTGAATCACTCGTTGACGCGCTCCGCCGCGGCACCGACGTGATGATGGCCGGCAAGGTGGCCTTCGTCGCCGGCT
>JBOFZC010000034.1:0-6657 GCA_051654985.1 Rhabdaerophilum sp. | reverse complement strand
CCTTCGCATCCGCCTCGGAATGCACCGCGATCACGCGCAATCCCATGCGCCGCGCCGTGCGCGCGACACGCAGGGCGATTTCTCCGCGATTGGCAATCAAGATGGAGCGGAACATGGCGATTGTCTCCCAGCCGTCCGGCGCGTTTTCCGGCTCTACCCGCGGCTCTCGTCGGCGCTTTCCGGTGTGGTATACCAACTCAGTTTCGTCAAGATGGCATAGACCGCCTGGAACGAGAGAAAGATTGCGAGGCAATCCAAGGCGATCTCAAAACCCTGATGCGAGCGCGTGCGCGCGAACAGGCTCATTGCGGCAAAACACAGGGTGATGATGATGGAATTGCGGCTGGAAAGCCATGTCGCTGCGATCAACACGTTCGCGGATTTCCTGAAGCGCAACATGGTCGCGAGCAGCAGCAGCGCGATGAACACCATCGTGAAACTCGACCAGCCCGCGACCCAGAATTCCGGGCGTCTCCCCGTAACAATCTTGTCCCAGAGGTCATAGGCCGTGTGACACCCCGCGACGAACATCACACCGGCAATCGCCAGCGCTGCGACATTCTCAGCCCTCACGCCGCGCCCGAAACAGGCCAAAGCCAGGCCCCAGAGCACGACGTCATAGGACCAATCGAACCCGTCCTTGAGCAGAAACCGGTTTCCGATGGAAAAGGCATAAACAATCTGCGGCACCGCGATCAGCAGAATGGCACTGATGATGATGATCACCGCGCGGCGGTAGGCGACGCTTTCTCGATCCGGAGGATGCGCCGCCACCTCGCTCATGATGTTATTTCGCCGCCACGACCATGATCTCGACCTTATAGGCCGGGGTCGCGAGCGCGGCCTGCACGGTGGCGCGGGCGGGCGTGTTGCCGGGGCTGACCCAGGCATCCCAAACCGCGTTCATTGCGCCGAACTGCGCCATATCGGTGATCCAGATATTCGCGCGCAGCAGCTTGGATTTATCCGTGCCCGCGAGCGCGAGAAGGCGGTCGATTTCGGCGAGAACCTGACGGGTCTGGCCCGTGACATCCTGCGAATTGTCATCCGCCACGATGCCGGCGAGATAGACCGTATCGCCATGCACGACAGCCTTCGACATGCGCGAGCCGGCTTCAATTCGGGTGATGTTGGACATGGAAGGCTCCTTCGGGGGTCAGATTGCGTTGCGCTCTCCGCATAGCGGAGGATGCCCGGCGTTTCGAGCGGAATTTCCTTCCCCTCGCAGTGAATTTCTCCGCCCTAGCCGCGCCCGACGAAGGGCATCGCGGTCGCCATCACATTCATGGTGAGCACATTGGCTTCCAGCGGCAAGCTCGCCATGTGCAGAACGGCGCTGGCGACGTGGCTGACATCCATCGTGGGCTCAATGCCCATCGTGCCGTTGGCCTGCAACACGCCCTTGGTCATGGGCATCGCCATTTCTGTAAGAGCGTTGCCGATATCGATCTGCCCCACGGCGATGTTGTGCTTGCGACCATCGAGCGCGCCGGTTTTCGTCAGCCCGAGAACGGCATGTTTCGTGGCCGTGTAGGCGGCTGAGAAGGGCCGCGGCGCATAGGCCGAGACAGAGCCGTTGTTGATGATCCGCCCGCCCTTGGGAACCTGCGCTTTCATCACGCGGAAGGCCGCGCGCATGCCGTAGAAAACGCCAGAAAGGTTGGTATCCACGACAGCTTTCCAGCGCTCGATGGGGAGTTCATCCCATTCCACCGGCGGCGCGCCGATGCCGGCATTGTTGAACACCACATCCACTCGCCCCCAGCGGGCCACAATGGCATCGAACAAAGCATCGACGGCGAGATGATCGGCCACGTCAGCCGGGAGGATGAGGACGTTTTCCGCGTCAAATCCTGATGCCGTTTCCTCAAGGGCATCGGCCCTACGCCCGACAAGCCCGACGCGATATCCCGCACCGAGAAATCCCCGCGCTACGGCCCGGCCGATGCCGGACCCCGCGCCGGTGATGATGGCGGTTTTCCCCACACCCTGCCCGTTCATATTGTTGCTCTCCGTGTTGTGGAGTAGGGTTTAGGGCGGAATGGGTGTGATGGGAATAGATTGCAATTTTCTCGCTTATACTCCTTCGCTGCTCTTTGTTTTCCGCGTTAGAAATTCAAGAATTTTCTGCGAAGTGCTTTTTCCAGTATAAATAAAACCATCTGATGTGTACCCCTTCAAATGATCTCGCAATAATTCCATTTTCAGACTAACTTCTTTTTCATACCTCTCGTCATCGGTCATCTCTGTATCTGTAGACGATGAAATTGAAACATCTTTTGCAATCATGCTTATTGCCGCAACATTAATTCTCTGCGTTGAAATTCTAATAATCTGATCTGCGAATGTTGACAACAATATCATCAAAATAGATATTATAATCAAATAAAGCGTCGCGAGCGGCATTCTAGAAATGAATATTGAGAATACCTGATCCGACGGCAATGATGCATAGCTCACAAAATTCCAAGCACCATATATTAGATGACCAATAAGTGACGCAATTATAATTCCTAATATTCCGATAATCCAGAAATATTTATTCATTGCTCTGTCGCCCTCCGAAACAACTCCAGATATCTCAGAAGGAAACAGCCTGACTTCATCGACAAGTTTTTTATATTCAGATTTTTTGTCTCTGATATTTGATTCGATTTCTCTTTTGTCTTTATTTAGATTTTGTATGTTTAATTCAATACTTTTTGTATTTTCTAATAAATTATTCTTTCTATCCAGTTCAATAGAAACCTCTCCTTGCAAAGCAGAAAGCTTCACTGATTGACGTTCCTGCTCATCAATCATTCCAGATATTTGCTTTTCCAACGCATCAAGATCAGATTTTTTTTCGGAAAGCTTTGTATTTAGTGACGCTTGATCAGCGCTTAAACTAGTCAATTTTTGCTCATAGAGGCCAATGCTCTGGTCAAACGTTGATATCTTACCTTCGAAATATCTAATCTCTTCAGGGCGATATCCAAAAAATTCGACTCGACGAATGATTTGCCCCCCGCCAAACTTCCACTGCGGCCTAAAATTCAGACAAGCAATAAATTTCTCAATGCGCACCTCGACAGTATTGTCTTTAATTCGAATTTTTGATCCCAGAACTACCTCTTCACCTAAAATGCATTCAACTTCAAAATCATCAAAAGAACCATATCCGTCTAAAAATATCAGAATTTTTTCAATGTAACAAACTTCTTTTAATGGCAATTTATACCATGAATTTTTTGCTCTTAGAAAATTTTCATTTGATGAATTGTTTACAAGAGATCGAAATCGAAAATCTTTCTTTGAAAAAAATTCAATCTGCATGAGGTTAATTTGGGGAGCAGTTTCGATTTCTTCATTCATTTATTGAACCTTTGAGAATGATCACATCCTGAACACGCCGAACCGTGTCTCAGGCACCGGGGCATTCAAGCACGCGGAAAACGCGAGGCCAAGCACGCGGCGCGTCTCGGAGGGCAGGATGATCCCGTCATCCCAGAGGCGCGCGGTGGCGTGATAGGGCGAGCCCTCGTCCTCGTATTTCTGGCGGATCGGGGCCTTGAAGGCCTCTTCCTCTTCCGCTGACCACGCCTTGCCCTCGGCGTCGAAATTGTCGCGCCGCACGGTGGCCAGCACCGAGGCCGCCTGCTCGCCGCCCATCACCGAGATGCGGCTGTTCGGCCAGGTGAAGAGGAAGCGCGGCGAATACGCCCGCCCGCACATGCCGTAATTGCCAGCACCAAACGAGCCACCCACCAGGACGGTGATTTTCGGCACCGCCGCGCAGGCCACGGCTGTCACGAGCTTCGCGCCATGTTTCGCGATGCCCTCTGACTCATATTGGCTGCCGACCATGAAGCCCGAGATGTTTTGCAGAAACAGCAGCGGGATGCGCCGCTGGCAGCACAATTCGACGAAATGCGCGCCCTTCTGCGCACTCTCCGAGAAGAGAATGCCATTGTTCGCGATGATGCCCACGGGCATGCCGTAGAGCGAGGCGAAGCCGGTGATCAGCGTTGTGCCATAGAGCGCCTTGAACTCATCGAAGCGCGAGCCATCGACAATGCGACCGATGACCTCGCGGATATCGTATTGACGCTTCAGGTCCGTGGGCACGAGCGCTTCGAGTTCCGAAATGTCGAGCACGGGCTCCTCGGGCTCGCCGAGTGCGATATCACCGGGTTTACGGCTGTTGAGGTTGGCCACGGCGCGTCGCGCGAGGGCCAAAGCGTGGCGGTCATCGGCGGCGTAATGATCCGCCACACCGGAGCGGCGGGCATGGACATCGGCACCGCCGAGATCTTCAGCGGTCACCACCTCGCCCGTCGCGGCCTTCACCAAAGGCGGACCGCCAAGGAAAATCGTGCCCTGCTTTTTCACGATGATGGTTTCATCCGACATGGCCGGCACGTAAGCGCCGCCGGCGGTGCAGGAGCCCATCACAACCGCGATCTGCGGGATGCCAAGGCCAGACATCGTGGCCTGATTATAAAAGATGCGCCCGAAATGTTCGCGATCCGGGAACACCTCGGTCTGGTGCGGCAGGTTCGCGCCGCCGGAGTCCACGAGATAGACGCAAGGCAGTCGATTTTCGCGGGCGATCTCCTGCGCGCGCAGGTGCTTTTTCACGGTCAGCGGATAATAGGTGCCGCCCTTGATCGTGGCATCGTTGCAAACAATCATGACCTCACGGCCCTCGACGCGGCCGATGCCAGCGATCATTCCCGCGCCGTGGATATCGCCCTCATACATGCCGTTGGCCGTGAGAGCGCCGATTTCAAGAAACGGCGAGCCGGGATCAAGCAGGCTCATCACCCGGTCTCGCGGCAACAATTTGCCACGCGAGAGATGCCTCTCGCGGGCCTTTTCCGGCCCACCAAGCGCGGCGATGCGGCGTTTTTCGATCAGTTCGGAGCGAAGCTTTGCCCATTCCGCGGCGTTAGCCGCTGAATCAGGGGCGTGACGATCAAATTCCGAGCGGAGAATGGCCATGAAAAACCTCGCGGCGAGTGAACGGCGGAGTGGTATACCACTCTCGCCGCCCCTTATTCACCGTTCCGCGACAGGTTTCAACGGGCTGGCGTGCGGATTTTGTCGATATTGTCGACGTCGTCCATTTTCCAAGGCTCAGCAACCGCTGCCTGATACCATTTCTGAAAAGCTGGCAGCTTGTAGATCGCGTCGATGTATTCGTGTGTGGTGCGATCCACCGAGATTTCATACGAGCGCAGCCGCGTGCAGATCGGGGCGAACATGGCGTCGACAGCACCAAATTCACCGAACAAGAACTGCCCGCCGCTACCATGCTCCATCCGCATCTGGCGAACATAATTCGAAAAGCGCATCACGTCGGCTTCCGAGGCCGCCGTGAGTCGGCGCGGAGATTGGCGCTTGAGGTTCATCGGAAGATGCATCCGCAAGGCCTGATAGCCGGCATGAACCTCGTTCGCGAGCGAACGCGCGATGGCACGCACTTCCTGATCCTCGGGCCAGAAATTCGCTTCAGGATGCTTCTCGTTGACATATTCGATGATCGACATCGATTCCCAAAGGACGAGATTGCCGTATTTGAGCGCTGGCACCTGTCCTGTGGGTGAATATTGCAGCAATTGCTGCTTCGTATTGGCATGCCCAAGCGGCACCAGCACTTCAGCGAAAGGCACGCCACGAGCAGCCATGGCAAGCCACGGCCGCAAGGACCATGAGGAATAATTCTTGTTGCCGATAATGAGCGTCAGCTTCGGCGGAAATCGCGGCGGAACGGTCGCGTTCGTTTTCATGTCGTCTCCCCAGCCGGCTTCTCCGGCAAAACCATTGGTCCTGAAGCCTTTTTCCAGGCTCCAAACCCGCCTTCCATATGCGCAACAGGCTTTAGTCCCATCTCCTGGGCGGTGTTGGCAGCAAGCGCGGATCGCCATCCCCCGGCACAGAAGAACACGAATGTCTTATCTTCCTGAAAAACCGGTTTCGCATATGGGCTTTCCGGATCAATCCAGAATTCAAGCATTCCGCGCGGGCAATGGAACGCGCCAGGCATCCTTCCCTCGCGCTCGAGTTCGCGCGGATCGCGCAGATCGACGAACACCACGTCTTCGTGGCTATGCATCGCCTTCGCTTCGTCCACGCTGAGCGTGCGCACGCGGGCATTGGCCTCATCGAGCAGAGCGCGGTAGCCTTTTGTGATCACCTGCGGCATGAGCATTCCTCTCGAACGCGCGAATCGTTCGGCTCGTCGCGCGAAACAGTGCGTTTCCTGCCCGCATTTGGCAATGCGGACCGATTACAACTCAGACGACCATACCACTTAAAGAACGAGAAGAAGCAGGCCCGGCATGTCTCCCGAAGCGATCGAAGAAACCTTGCTGAAGCTCGCCGGGGAAACCGGCAGCGCAAAAAGCTTCTGCCCCTCCGAAGTGGCGCGCGCGCTCGGTGGCTCCCACCCCGACGCTTGGGGTCCCCTCATGCAACCGGTGCGCCGCGTCGCAGTGCGGCTCGCGCTCGAAGGGCGGATCACCATCCTGCGCAAAGGAAAACCCGCGGACCCGCATGATTTCCGCGGCGTTTACAGGCTGAGCTTGCCGCGGAGCGAGTGAAGCGTTTTGAGGCCTACGCTTACAACCCCTTCGCGAACAGCTCTCTTCCAATCAGCATCCGCCGGATCTCGCT
>JBOFZC010000033.1:0-10885 GCA_051654985.1 Rhabdaerophilum sp. | reverse complement strand
TTGTTCGGGCTGACCAGAATGATCGCCTTGGTCGAGGGGCGAATGAGGTGTGCTGCTTCCTCAACGTCTGGCACGAAGCCCGCTTTGGCGCGTGCAGGCAAGACATCGACCTCGATGCCCAGCATATCGAGGGTCATGCGATGGTTGAAATACCAAGGTGCCGGGAGAATAACGCTATCGCCCGCCCCCGCCAGCGCCATCATCACCGTGACAAAAGCCTGATTGCAGCCGGCGGTGATCGCAACCTGCGACTCTGAGAGTTCAGCCCCGTAAATCCGGCCTGTTTCGGCTGCATGCGCTGCGCGAAGAACCTCATCGCCGAGAATAGGTCCGTAGCGGCTTGCATCGCCCGAAGCCGCGGCCTCGCCCAAAGCCCTGAGCACCGAAGCTGGAGGGGACGTCGAAGGCACAGCCTGAGAGAGATCGATCATCGGCCCGGCATCACCGGAATAGAGCGCCTTCCAGGCCTGAGCCTCGGGGATCGGCGGCGCATCCACGGCGAGCACGCGACTGTTGAGCGCGAAAGGGGGTGGGAGTGGCGACATTCTTGCGAGATAACCGGGCCGAGGCACCAGACGCAACTGGCTGGCGAGAATCAGTCGCCTTCTTTATCGCTCATCGCATGGAATTCTCTCCGCAACAGGATCGCGCGCTGCAAGCCATTTCCGAGTGGCATAAAGGCGCGCGCAAGGGCCGCGGCTCGCCGCTCTTCCGTCTGTTCGGATATGCCGGCACGGGCAAGACAACGCTCGCCAAGCACATCGCCGAGGATATCGATGGTGACGTCCTGTTTGCCGCCTTCACAGGCAAGGCCGCCTCCGTCATGCGCGACAAGGGTTGCGGCGACGCCTCAACTATCCATTCTCTGATCTACCGCGCGAAAGAGACAAAAACCGAGGAGCCAACTTTCGTCATCAACCGTTCCTCGGATGTGAAAAAGGCAAGCCTTGTCATCATCGATGAGTGCTCCATGGTCGATGCGGAGTTGGGTCAGGACCTGATGAGCTTTGGCGTTCCCGTGCTGGTTCTGGGTGACCCCGCCCAGCTTCCGCCAGTAAAGGGCGGCGGTTTTTTCACAGAATCCGATCCCGATATCATGCTCACAGAAGTGCATCGGCAGGCCGTGGATAATCCGATCATCCGCCTCTCCATGCTGGCACGCGAGGGCGAACGCCTGCCGATGGGCGAATATGGCTCAAGCCGCGTGATCGGACGTGAGTCGATCAATGCGGAAGCCATTCTTGCGGCCGATCAGGTGCTCGTCGGGCGCAACGAAACCAGACGACGCTACAACTTGCGCATTCGTGAACTGCGCGGCTTCACTGACACGATGCCGGCGAAAGAAGAGAAGCTCGTTTGCCTGCGCAACAACCGCCAAAAGGGCCTGCTCAACGGTTCGACCTGGACCGTCAAACTCGCCTCTGAGCGGCGCGGCGATCTCATCCAGCTCCGCGTCGCACCCGATGATGGCAACGGCCCGAGCGTGAAAGTCGGTGTGCTCACCGCGATGTTCGAGGGCAAGGGTGAGGACGTGCCGTGGGAAATCCGTCGGCACACCGATGAGTTCGATTACGGCTACGCTCTCACCGTGCACAAGGCGCAGGGGTCGCAGTGGGACAAGGTTGTGCTGTTCGACGAAAGTTTCGCCTTTCGCGAGCACCGCGCCCGCTGGCTTTACACCGCCGTGACGCGCGCCGCGAAGGCGCTAACGGTTGTCGTATAGCTAGCGGGAAAGCTCGAACGTGTAGCTGGTTGAGAGACCGAAGCTGAACTGATCCCGGCTGCCGCGCTGGCGCACGAGCGGAGCTTTTCCCGCATCGCCCATGAGATAGCGATATTCGGCATAAACCGTGCTGCGCAGGCGAGGGTTCCAGGAATAGGTCGCTTGCGCGAGCGCGCCCACCGACTCAATCCCGCCTTTGGGGCGGAAAACCGGCAGACCCGACGCAGCCGATTGGGCCGCCGTGACGCCAAAATATTCCCGGTTGAAATCCGCCGTCGCGAGCGTCATGCGCGGACCGATACCAAAGCGCAAATCGGGCGTGATGGAACCAAAGGCATCGAGCTTCAATTCGCCTCGAAAGGCGTTGTGCGCCACAAATCCACGGCGCAGATCGGCACGTGCACGTAACCAGGGCGTGATGTAATATTCGCCATACACGCCGACTTCACCCCCGAAAGGCACATTGCCGAGGCCACGCAGGGCCCGATCGGAGGATTCCCGCCTTTGCCAAAGAATGGCACCAGACAACCCGACGCGCCAATTGTCGCCGAATAGCAGACCGGGGCTGATCGCGTCATCCTCAGCGGAATGCCACTTGCTGGTCAGTCCACGCGAAAGGCTGAAAACAGGCCTTGGGCGCAGGGACAATTCATCGGAACCCATGAAACTCGGCACGGCGCGCACACCGATTCCCAAGGTCAGGTTCCAATTGTTGTCATTGGCGTTGGCGGAAAAGATTCCTGTCATGCCCACGAACACGAGGGCGATACAGCGCAAAAGCGATTTTTGAACAGACATGTGGGACCTTTGAACTCATGATAAAGGCCCTACGCATGGGAGAGGCAATCCGATCGGTTCCAAGCCTACTTTTTTCGATCAATAGCCCGTATGTCGGTCAACCTTGTCGCGCAGACGTCCCTCGCTTTCGAACAATTCGATATTGCCCAAGACAACGCTCACCAGCGCTTCGGGCGTCGAATCGGCCGCGACATGCGGCGTGATGATCACGTTCGGATGTGCCCAGAGCGGCGAAGAGACTGGCAGCGGCTCTGCCTCAAACACATCAAGGCTCGCGGCTTTCAAGGTGCCATCGTCGAGAGCGGCGAGGATATCGGCTTCGACTTGCAAACCGCCGCGCCCGGCATTGATGATCACCGGACCGCCGAGCACGCCGTCGCGCGCGAGTTTTGTGAAGAGATCGCGGTTGAGAACTCCGCGCGTCTCCGGCGTGAGTGGCAGAAGCACAACGAGAATATCCGTGCGCGCTAGAAAACTCGGCAGTTCGGCCTCACCGGCAAAAGCCTCCACACCCGGCACATCAGCACGCTTGCGGCTCCAGCCAGCAACTGGGAACCCGAGGCGCATCAGCACTTCGGCGGCATCCTTGCCCAAAACACCCATGCCCATAATGCCGACGCGAACCTCACGTGCAGAAGGCTGATGAATCGGCTTCCAGCAGGCTTGCCTTTGCAATAGGCGATAGGCCTCGACCTGGCGCAGATGCATCAGGCAATTCAGCACGACATACTCCGTCATCCGCGCGGTCAGATCCGGGTTCACGATGCGGCAGAGCGGCACATCGGGGAGTGTTTCATCCGCCAGAAGCGCATCAACCCCTGCTCCGAGATTGAAGATCGCCTTGAGGTTCGGGAGCCGCGCGAGGAGCCCCGGTTTGGGCCTCCAGACGGCAGCGTAGTGGATCGCGGCGGGGTCGAAATCCTCGCGCGCATCAAAAACCGGGCGCAACCCGGCAGAGCCTCTGAAGCGCTCGACCCATTCTCGAGAAGACCAGCCATCAATAGCGACAAGCAAGGACACTCTGGAAACCTCCGGGAAAAACAATTGCGCTATTCGGGATTAGGACGAAGAATCAGTTGGATCAACCGCGGAGCCCTCAATGCCCCCTTCTCTTCTGGCGCTTGGCGCGATCAGCGGCACCTCGATGGATGCGATTGACCTTGCGCTGATCCGCACCGATGGCGAGGGCATCGTCGAGCCGATCGCAGGCGGGGCTTATCCCTATCCGGCCGCGCTGAAGGCGCGACTGATCGCTGCGCTCGTGCAGCCCGAGATTGCCGAAACCGATCCGCTGACAAAGCTTGAAAACGCGGTCACAGATGCTTTTGGGGATGCGATTTCACGCTTCCTTGCCGAGAAAAACATCACGCAGGTCGATCTTATCGGCCTGCATGGGCAAACTATCTGGCACCGGCCCGAGAAACGCTTCACACGGCAACTGGGCGATGGACAGAGGCTCGCAATCCGCCTTGGCATCCCGGTTGTCAACCGCTTCCGTCACGCCGATGTCGCGGCGGGCGGACAGGGCGCGCCTTTCGTGCCGCTTTATCACGCGGCCCTTGCGCGCGGACTGGCGCAGCCGCTCGTCGTGCTCAATCTCGGGGGGGTGGCGAACATCACCTATCTCGATGGCGCAGCGATTCTCGCCTGCGATACCGGCCCGGCCTCAGCGTTGATCGATGACCGGATGCGCCAGCATTTCGGGCGTGAATTTGATGCCAATGGTGATATCGCGCGTGTAGGACGGGTGGATTCGAACACACTTTCAGCCTTGATGGCAAACCCGTTCTTCGCTGCAAAGCCACCGAAATCCCTGGATCGCAATGATTTCCATGCGCGGTCAAAGATCGTGGATACTTTGTCACCCGAAGACCAGATCGCGACCCTCACTGCTTTCACGATCGAGGCAACGGCTGCAATCCTACCCTATCTGCCGCAGATGCCGCAGCGCTGGCTCGCCACCGGCGGCGGGCGGCACAATGCCACTTTCATGCAAGGCTTCGCTGCGCGTTTCAAAGTGTCGGTGGAGCCGGTAGAGGCCGTGGGCTGGAATGGCGATCTGCTCGAAGCCGAATGTTTCGGCTATCTCGCTGCGCGCTCACGTCGAGGTCTGCCGCTCAGCCTGCCGACCACGACAGGCGTACCCATGCCGATGCCGGGTGGGGAGTATTGGGAGCCAGTCTGAGGCCTGCTCACAGGTGTCATTCCCGACGATCCGCAGGATCGGGCGGGAATCCATATTGGAGTCGTCAAGATGGATTCCCGTCCGCGCTATCGCGCGCCGGGAATGACACGGTGAACTTAGAAACGCGGGCCTAGCCCGCCGCCTTGCCCTTGAGACGTCCGCCGATTTCCTCACGGATGAGTTTTTCAAGCATCTCGCGCACTTCGCGATAGGCGAACATGCGCTGCTCACGCGTGCCGGTCGCTTGCGTGGCATCGGGGATCGGCCAGTGGATCAACTCGACGGAGGTGGCGCGCAATGCCAGCCTGGCCCGGGCATGCGCCTCGGGTGAAAGCGCAATGATCAAATCGAACCCCTCGTAATCCACCTCTTCGAGCACATGCGGCTGATCGTTCTCGAATTCGATGCCGACCTCGCGAAGGGTCGCGAGCATGAACGGATCACGCTCAGATTTTTTCAAACCTGCACTGTCGATGTAGATGTGCCGCCCATAGCGGGCGCGGGTCAGCGCCTCGGCCATCGGCGAGCGCACGGCATTGAGTGAGCAGACAAACAACACCGCTTGGAGCGCGCTGCGGTTTTCGGCATTCATCGATCCTGCCCTTTCCATGAGAGGGCAACGATGAGCGTGAAAAAACGTCGCGCGGTTTTGTGGTCGATCTCGATCTTTCCCTCAAGACGCTCCATCACGATGTTGGCGCCTTCGTCATGAACACCGCGGCGGCCCATATCGATCGCTTCGATGCGCTCAGGCGTGGCCGTGCGGATCGCCTCGTAATAGCTCTCGCAGATCAGGAAATAGTCTTTGATCTGCTTGCGGAAGGGTGAAAGCGAAAGGAGATGCGCGACAACAGGGGCGCCATCCTCCTTGCGGATATCGAAAGAGAGTTTTCCCGCGAGAAGTCCGAGGTTGAGCGAAAACGGCCCATCATGCCCTGGCGGCGCAAAGAGGTTTTCTTCGATCAAATCATAGATCGCAATGGCACGCTCATGCTCCTGATCGGGCGTACCGCGCTCGATGGAAGCTTCATCCAGCGTGATCGCGACGAGGCGCTTGTTCGTGTTGGGCATGTCACGCCCCCCCAAGCCGGAGCGCAACCGAGCGCGCATGGGCCTGAAGTCCCTCGGCCTCGCCAAGGGTCACGGCGGCCGGGCCGATGGCGCGGAGCTGATCCGGCCCGCAGCGCAACAAGGAGGTGCGCTTGACGAAATCATAGACTCCGAGGCCCGACGCGAAGCGCGCCGAACGCGCGGTGGGGAGAACGTGGTTCGAACCACCGACATAATCGCCGATGGCCTCTGGCGTGTTTTCGCCCAGGAAAATTGCGCCAGCATCCGTGATGGTCGCGGCGACGGAATCAGGGTCAGCGCTCATGATCTCGAGATGTTCGGGTGCGACGCGGTTCGAAAGAGCTGCCGCTTCCGCCATATCTTTCACGAGCACGATCGCACCATTGTCGCGCCAGCTCGCTGCAGCAATCTTCTGCCGCTGGAGAGTGCCGAGCTGGCGTTCCATCTCAACGGCCACAGCTTCGCCAAGGGCGGCATCGTCAGTGATGAGGATGGATTGAGCAGCCTCATCATGCTCGGCTTGCGCGAGGAGATCCGCAGCGATGAAATCCGCGCGGGCGGTGCTATCCGCAATCACCACCACTTCTGAAGGACCGGCAATCATGTCGATACCGACTTGCCCGAAGACTTGCCGTTTCGCGGCTGCGACATAGGCATTGCCCGGGCCGACAATCTTGAAAACCGGCCGGATGGTCTCGGTTCCGTAGGCGAGCGCCGCGACAGCCTGCGCGCCACCAACGCGGTAAACCTCGTCGACACCACCAATTTCAGCCGCTGCCAGCACCAGTGGTGAGATCAGGCCATCTGGCGTCGGGACCACCATCACGAGGCGCGAGACCCCCGCAACCTTCGCCGGAATGGCGTTCATCAACACGGACGACGGATAGCTCGCCGAACCGCCGGGAACGTAAAGACCGACAGCGGAAATCGCGCTCCAGCGCCAACCCAGCTCAACACCCAAAGCATCGGTGAAGCGCATATCGGCTGGTTTCTGGCGCTCGTGATAGGCGCGGATGCGGGTCGCCGCGAGTTCGAGGGCCGCAACATCCTCAGCCGAGCAACGCGCCCGCGCCGCGAGGATGTCAGCACGGCTGATCGCAACTCCGAGCTTTCCGAGATCGGCGCGATCAAACTTCAGCGAATATTCGGCCAGGGCCGCATCGCCACGCACCCGGACGTCCGCGATGATGGCATGAACAGCGCGGTCAACATCCTCCGAGACTTCGCGCTTCAGCCCAAGCAGGGCCTGGAAACCCGTCTCGAAATCGGGATCACGGGAGGAGAGACGAAAAACCATTCGAAAGGGCCGGTCGCGTGCTGGGTGAGCCCCGCGCGGGGGCACTCGCTCTCTCTGTTAACGGGCTCGCTCGCCTGCCGCAATGCGGGAAAAAGCAGGACGGGCATGAGACAGCCGAAAGTTCGAACGACAAAAGCCGTTCATGACGTTTTCAGCCGAGACGTGCAGAATTGTGGAAATGGGATATGATAGGCACAATGATCGCGTGCCCCAAAACTGGAGGTTGCCGCCATGCTGAGCCCATCCCGTTTCTTGAAATCCGCCCTCGGCGCGGGCCTTGCGCTCCTCTTCGCCGGCAGCGCCGCCTTCGCGCAGTATTATTACCAACCCGCGCCGCGCCACTATCCGGCACCGCGCTATTTGCCCGAACCCTTGCCAGGCACGGGAGGGTATTCGCCGCATCCGGGCTATCACGAGCGCCGCACCTATCAGGATCGTCGTTATCTTCTCGAAGATAATGAGGATTATCGCCCGCGTCGCCGCGTTAATCCGCGCGCGGATTACGGCTATTCCCGGCGAGATCTTGGACAGGTCTGCGTGACTTCGCGCGGCAATTGCGATGTCGGAGCGCTGGTTCCGATCGGATCCGGTTGCCGTTGCCACATTCCAGGCTTTGGCCGCAAAGCGGGCCAGGTCGGTTACTGACCGACGCGACGGCCAGACATGCAAAAGGGCACCCGAAGGTGCCCTTTTTTTGTAACCGAGCGGGAAATTCTCAACCCCGGATGCGTTCAACCTGAGCACCACAGCGCTGGAGCTTGGCTTCCAACTGCTCAAAACCGCGATCAAGATGATAGACGCGGTTGATCATCGTCTCGCCTTCCGCCGCCAATGCTGCGATCACGAGGCTCACCGAGGCACGCAGATCGGTCGCCATTACGGGCGCACCCTTGAGCACAGGCGCGCCATCGACAATCGCAGTGTCGCCATCGAGACGTATTTTGGCGCCGAAACGCGCGAGTTCGGAAACATGCATAAAGCGGTTCTCGAAAATCGTCTCGGTGATCCGCGAACTGCCCTGCGCCTTGGTCATCAGCGCCATGAATTGCGCCTGCAGATCCGTGGGGAAGCCTGGGAAGGCTTCCGTTTCGACATCCACCGCCGCAATGCCATTGCCGTTGCGCCGGATGCGAATGGAATTCTCAGTGGTCGTAACGGTCGCGCCGGCTTCCGCGAGCCGATCGAGGGCGGATTGCAACAGGTGCGGTTGCACATCGGTGAGCGTGACATCACCTCCAGCCATCGCCGCAGCGAAAGCATAGGTGCCGGCCTCGATCCGATCGGGCAGCACGCGATGCTGTGCGCCATGCAAGGAGCCAACACCCGTGATTTCCAGCGTGGATGTGTCGATGCCGGAGATCTGCGCGCCCATTTTCACAAGGCACCGTGCAAGATCGCCGACTTCCGGCTCCTGCGCTGCATTGCGGATGATTGTCGTGCCCTTCGCCAAAACGGCTGCCATCAGCGCCGTATGGGTGCCGCCGACCGTAACCTTCGCGAAATCGATCTCGCCGCCCTTGAGGCCTTTCGGCGCCTTGGCGAGCACATAACCGCCCTCAATTTCGATATCAGCGCCGAGTTTCTCGAGCGCCATCAGCAGCAAATCCACCGGTCGCGTGCCAATCGCGCATCCCCCGGGCAGCGAGACCTTTGCCTCGCCCATCCGCGCGAGGAGCGGCGCGATCACCCAGAAGCTCGCGCGCATCTGCGAGACGAGTTCATAGGGCGCAAACGTATCAACAATCGAACCGGCAGTGAGCTTGACGGTCTCGCCGTCTTCCTCGCGCTCGCCAGCCCGCTTGCCCGCGACTGTGACATCGACACCATGATTGCCAAGGATGCGCTTGAGCATACGCACATCGGAAAGGCGTGGAACATTCTCGAGCGTCAACGTCTCAGGGGTGAGCAGGCTCGCGATCATAAGCGGCAGAGCCGCGTTCTTCGCGCCGGAAATCGGGATCGTGCCATTCAATTTGGCCCCGCCCACGATCTTGATTCGATCCATGCCCATCACTCCCAGAATTTGCGGCGCTGCTTTGCCACGCCCCGAGGCCAATGACAAATTCTCGTTCAGCGCTTGGTTGATGTCTCGGGCGGAACTATGGCGATTTGTTCGCCGGCATCGCGCTCGCGGGCCTGATCCTTCCGTTTGCGCAGGTTTTCGCGCAGAGCGGCAGCAAGCCGCGCCTTACGGCGATCAGCTGGCTTTGGCTGGCTCATGCTGGCTTCGCTCTTGACCTTTTCGCTCATTCCGACTTGATCCTTGCTGATCTGATCCTCAAAAGGTCACTCGTGATTGCGCGGCGTCAATGCCGAAGCTTCCCTCTGCAGGCAAGAGAGCGCAATGGGGGAAGCGGTCTAGCGAGACCGAAAAAGAAGGGCAAACGGCTTGTTCGACTATTCAGAGGCCTTCCGCGCCGTGCGCAAGTCGCTCGAAACAGAGCGCCGCTATCGCGTTTTTCAAGAAATCGCACGCGACTCCGCCCGTTTTCCGTGCGCAAGCTGGGCCGGACAGAACGGAACGCAAGATGTCACCGTGTGGTGCACCAATGATTATCTCGGCATGGGCCGTCACCCCGACGTGATCGCGGCGATGGTCGCCGAAGCCGAGCGCGGCTCGGTGGGCGCTGGCGGCACGCGCAATATTTCCGGAAACAGCGCGGCTGTCGTGGCTCTGGAGGTGGAAATCGCTGATCTCCATGGCAAGGAGGCAGCGCTCGTTTTTTCCTCGGGCTATGTCGCAAACCAATCGGCGATCGCCGCCATTGCGAATGCGCTGCCCGATTGCGTGATCCTTTCTGATCAAGGCAACCACAATTCGATGATTGAGGGTGTGCGCCGCGCCACGCGCGAGCGCATGATTTTTCCGCACAATGATCTCGCTGCTCTTGAAAACATCCTGGCTGGCCTCTCGCCGGATCAAGCGAAGCTGATCGTGTTCGAGAGCGTCTATTCCATGGATGGCGATGTCTCGCCAATCGGGGCGGTCACGCGGCTCGCGCGACAATATGGCGCGATGACCTATATCGATGAAGTCCATGCTGTTGGCCTCTATGGCCATCATGGCGCCGGATATGCCGAGGAGACCGGCGTGATGGATGAACTCGACGTCATCCAGGGCACGCTCGGAAAAGGTTTTGGCTGTTTTGGCGGCTATATCGCCGGCAGCCGCGATGTGATCGACGCCGTGCGCTCGACCGCGCATGGCTTCATCTTCACGACCGCCCTTCCCCCGCCGATCGCGGCAGCGGCACGCGCCTCAATCCGGCATCTCAAGGCTTCCGGCGCCGAACGCCTAGCACAGCGCCGTCAAGTAACGCGCACGAAGGCGCGCCTCGCCGAGGCCGGGATTCCCGTGCTCGACAACCCGACGCATATCGTTCCCGTGATGATCGGGGACTCAGCCTTGGCGAAAGCCGCCAGTGACATGCTGCTGGAAAACCATGGGCTCTACATCCAGCCGATCAATTATCCGACCGTGGCGCGCGGCACTGAGCGCCTGCGCATCACACCATCGCCGTTCCATACGGATGCGATGATTGACACGCTGGTTACGGCGCTCGTGGACGTGTTCGACCGGCTGGGATTGCCGCGCGAAAAGGCTGGTCATCGCATCGCAGCGGAATGAACCCTCCTGTTCCGACGATAAAAAAGCCGGGTGAAGCCCGGCTCTTTCGTTATCATATCGATATGGGATTTATTTCTTCTTCGTCGCCTTGGTGGCGGCATCTTTGGCAGCTGCGACCGTTTTTTCGACCGTATCGCGCGCCATGTCCTGCGCTTTGCGGGTCTCGGTGACAAACTCGGCGGC
>JBOFZC010000032.1:0-1733 GCA_051654985.1 Rhabdaerophilum sp. | reverse complement strand
TGGTCACGTCCTGGGGGCGCAACCTTGTTGGGCCGGGCGTCACAGCTGAGCGCCTTGCGCGGCGCATCACTGCGATGAGTGATGGCGCATTGGATGTGCAGCTTTTCTCGGCGGGCGAGATTGTGCCGGCCTTGAATGTGTTTGATGCCGTGAGCGACGGCACAGTGGAAATGGGTCACACCGCAGCCTTGTTCTGGTCCGGAAAAATGCCGGCCGCACCGCTTTTCACGACTGTGCCGTTCGGGCTTTCTCCTGTGGCCCATGCCGGCTGGATTGATGGTGGAGGTCAGGCCTTGTGGGAGGCGCTTTACGCGCCTTTCGGCGTGAAACCGCTTTTGGCCGGCAATACCGGCCCTTCCTCAGCCGGTTGGTTTCGCAAGGCACCGGGTTCACTCGGTGATTTCAGCGGCATGCGCATCCGCGTCACAGGTCTCGGGGGCGAGCTTTATCGCCGTTTGGGCGCCACGGCGCTCACCTTCTCGCCGGGTGAAACCTATGCCGCCCTCGAGCGGGGCGTTGTTGACGCTGCGGAGTTTCTCGCACCCGCCAACGATTTTGCCCTAGGGCTGCATCGCATCGCGCCGGTTCTGGCCTTCCCCGGCTTCAATAAGCCGAATGGGGCCAGCGAATTGCTGATTGGTCGGAAGTTCTGGGAATCCCTGCCGGCTCATCTCAAGGCGATCGTGGAGGCCGCCGCGCGGATGGAGCATGACCTTGGTTTGGCGGAAGCGCATCGGCTGAATTCCGAAGCGATCAGAACGCTGTTGACGGCCGGTGTTGCGGTGCATCGCCTACCGGAAGACGTGTTTTCGCGCGGTGCGATCATCGCGCGCCAAATTCTTGAAGAACTCGCCTCACGCGATCCTCTCTCGGCGGAGATTGTCAGCAGCTACCGGGGGCGGCTCAATGAATCCACACGCATCTGGGATGTCATGACGCGAGGCTGAGCCGTTCCTCAGCCTGAATGGCCCGGTTGATCCGCACGATCGAGAAGCAACCAAACGGCCCGCTGGGAATGCGGCTGATGCTGGAAATATCGGGCTTGGTTGCGGCCCACGCGGTCACGCGATCGAATGGAAAATCCGGCCGCAGGCCGACATGATGCATCAGCGGAGCGAGTTTTTGCTCCATGGCCGCCGTTGTCGGATGGCGCGAGCGGAAATGGTTGAGCAGAAACAAAGCTCCACCGGGTTGCAACACGCGATAGGCTTCGTCGAGAACCCGTTCCGGATTCGGAACAAGCGTGATCAGGAACTGCGCCACCACGGCGTCGAAATGGCCATCCGCGAAACCAAGGCGCTCCGCATCCATCACTTCAAGGCTGCGGATATCGGCGCGGGCCTTTAGGCGTGCGCGAGCATAGGCCTTTGCGATCATGGCTTCGGAGGCATCAATCCCGGTGACCACCATATCGGCGTCGTAATCGCCAAGGCTGAGCCCGGTGCCCACACCAATTTCGAGCACGTCGCGACCGGCGGTCGACGCGAGCGCAACAATCCGGCGCCTGGACGAAGCAAACAGCCCGCCGCACACAACATCGTAAAAGGGTGCCCACGCAGAATAAGCCCGCTGCATTATGCTGCGGTCTGGGTCACGCGAATCGACAACAAGGTTTCGAGTATTCGACATAACCCGTCCATGCCGACTTGCTATGACAGACACATGACGCCACTGTCATGCCGCTGTCGCACAGGGCTGAAAGAAGGCTGGCCCCAAAAGGGGGTGGACATGAC
>JBOFZC010000031.1:0-18298 GCA_051654985.1 Rhabdaerophilum sp. | reverse complement strand
CGGTCATCCTGCTCGGTGAAGGCCTCGTTGAGCACCAGCTTCGCGGTGCGATCGATCCGCGCCGCACGCTCGAAAGCCCGGAAGATGTAATCCGGCCCCATCGCATCGAACCACGGCCCGCGCCGAAACCCGCCTTCAGCACCGGAATCCGGCCAGAATGGCTCATTGACCACGTCCCAGGAATGGAGCGCTCCGGCATATCGCCCCACGACCACTTCCAAATGCCGCTCAAAAATTTGGGTGAGCTCCGCGCTCGATTTCCCCTTCAGCCACGGTGGGGGGTAGTCGTTCCAGAACAGGGTGTGGGCCCGCAGCTCCATGCCGTTCTTGCGGGCGAATGCCAGCAAAGCGTCGGCCTCCTCAAAACGAAAAGCATCTTCGCGCGGCCGAATATAGTCAAATTTCAACGCGACATCCGTCACCAGCAGCCGCGACTGGCTGCGGTGAAGCTCGGCATAAGCGGGGTCGCGGATCACCTCCCAAGACGACGAAGCCCCGAATGTGATGCCGCTGGCCTGCGCTGCCGCCCAGAGCGGCAGGGCTTGTGTTGGAAGAGATTGGGCCAGAAGTGGAGAGATCGCAGCAGCGCTCATCAGTCCAAGGGCGGAACGGCGCGAGAGTTGCCTGGGGCTGCACTGGTCCGTCATCCCGCAAAACTCCGAACCGGAAAAATCACCGAAACCTGGCTGCTCATGCCATTGAATCTTTACCAAAAGGCCGCGCTTTTTCACTCAAATGCGCTGTATCCGATATTGCTGAAAGTATCTTGAAACGTTCTGGCCTCTAGCCTTCGTTCAGATCTTGAAAACGAAGGCCTGTCCCATGCATTCCATCACCCATCCTCCCTTGGCGGAAATTGACGGGCAGATGATCAACATCGCAACGCTCGATGAAGCTGTCACGGCCGCTCTGGGGCGTGCGACGGAAAAGCGTGGCTTCCGGCTTTTCACGCTCAATCTCGATCACCTTGTCAAACGGCGCGATGATCCCGCTTTCAGCGTCGCGTATCGGGAAGCCGACTTTGTCTGCGCGGACGGAGCGCCGGTGGCCGCGCTTGCGCGCCGCCAGGGTGCTGATGTCGAACGCACAACTGGCGCTGACCTCGTCGAGCCATTGTGCAGGGAGGCTGCTAAGCTCGGTGTGCCGATTGCTTTTTTCGGTTCGAACATCGAGACGCTCGAAAAAACAGCCCAGGCACTGCGCCAGCGTCATCACGGTCTGCTCATCAACCGTCTTGAAGCTCCGCCCTATGGTTTCGACCCAACTTCACCGGAGGCCGAAGCTGCGGCGCGCCGCATTGCGGATTCCGGCGCGCGGATCGTGCTCGTCGCTCTGGGAGCGCCAAAGCAGGAGTTTTTCGCAAGCCAAATGGCGCGGATCACGCCCGATCTCGGCTTTATCTGCATCGGTGCAGCGCTGGATTTCATCGCGGGAACACAGGCGCGCGCACCTGTTTTCTTCCAGAAAACCGGCCTCGAATGGGTTTGGCGCCTCGGAACCAACCCGACCCGGATGGCGCGCCGCTATTGGCTCTGCGCATTGGTTCTCGCGCGCATCATCGCCTCGGGAGCTTACGGCCGCCCCCCCATGCTCCGGACCTGATCAGGTTATTTCTGCAATGATCTCTTCAGCGAGCGCGAGATAGGCATCCGCTGCTCTTGCAATCGAGAACTCACGCCCACGTGCCATCCGCGGGGAAGGTTCGCCAGGATCGGCCAAAGCTCTATCGATCGCATCGGCGAGCGCTGCGGCGTCGCCGATCGGAACGACGGTTCCAAACCGACCATGATCGACAATCTCCATCGGCCCGGCTGCCGCTGTGGTCACCACCGGCAAACCATGCGCCATGGCTTCAGCGATCACATTGCCGAAACTCTCGTAGCGCGAGGACAGCGCGAGACAGCGCGCGCTGCGATAGATCTCGGCGGGATTGGGGAGATAGCCGTGAAACCGCACACGATGCGCAAGCCCCCCTTGCTGTACCTGCTTTTCCAGCTCGGATCGCAATGGGCCATCGCCGACAAGATCCAGCGTCGCGCCCGGTGTCTTGAGTTTGGCGAAGGCCGAAAGCAAGGTGGAAAGGTCTTTGTCCGGCGCGAAACGGCCGACGAAAAGCACGCGAGGGTCACGTGCGAGGAGTTCGGTCAGGCTCAGAACATCCGGCGCGCCGAGGGTATCCACCGGATTGTAGATGCGCATGAGGCGGTTGGAATTCGCGCCATGATCGCGCTCAAGCGTAAGGCGCAAACCGTCCGACACCGCAATCGCCCGCCCGCAAAGGCGAGTGAGCAGGGGTGTCAGCCTGTTGCCGAGAGCAGAGAGTTTCTGCGGTTCGGAGGGGAAAAACCCGTGATAGGAAACCACGGCACGCCGGTTTCGCCCTGCAAGCAGCGCGGCGAGAACATGTTTGAGATTGGCCGCGCCGATGCCGGAAAACGTGACATCCGGTCGCTCAGTCCGGATCAAATGCGCGAGCTTCAGAACCGATTTCAGATGTCCACGATCGAGTGGAACAAGCCGCACAGCGGGCGCGAGGAAGCCGACATTTTCCGGCGTTTCGAAATCGACAGCAAACAGAACCTCATGCCCAGCAGCAGCAAAAGCCGAGGCCAACAGCGCCCAGACACGCTCGGCACCACCCCCGGCCAGAGCCGGCATGTAAAACAGATATTTACGTGGCTGCATCAAAATCGGCTATGTTGCTTCGCGGGTCAGCATGTCCCGCATGTCATGCCATTGAAGTAAGAACAATCGGTTGCCGCAGCCTTCGAAAGCCCGACTACACCTTCAACTCATTGTCGCCGAGCCAGATTGCCGGCTTTGGCTTGGCGTGCTCATCACTTGCCTTGAAGAGGCAGGCTATTCGGTTGGGCTCAAAACGGAACCGCAATCAGTCGAGAAAGCTTTCGCGCTTCAGCGCATGGCGTGGCTCGAGGCGAAGATCTATCGCCTCGCCCGCAATCTCTGGGAAGCGATGCCGACAAGTGAGCCTCGGCGCAGACAGCCTGCCAGCGACATCCCGATCCGTATCGCCCTTTCTGGCTCGAGCGTAGGAGCTGATCTCGCGATCTGGCTCGATTCCGAACAGGGGATTGGACAGCTCGGCGCCAGCCTCCTGAATGGTCATGTTCCTCTGGTTGAAATTCTCGATGGCACAGGGAAAATCCGCGCATCCGGCCTGCCGGCTATAGAAGAACCCGGACTATTCGTAAGGGCATTGGATCAATTCGCGCGACGGCTTGCGACGCTGATCTTGATGGCACTGGATAGGCAACAACGCGAGTCCGTGAGCCCAGAAGATATGCGCGAGCCGCCTGCAGGGCAGAGCGCGGTCGGATTTCTCGGAAGCGCGTTGACGAAAAAAGCCACCGGGCGTCTGGCTGGTGCCTTCGCCCGAAAAGAGCATTGGCGCGTGGGTATCCGTCCCGCGCGCGAGCCTTTCCGAGGGGTGGGCGACCAGCATCTCGATGGTTTCGCCTGGCTGCCTGATGATGGCGAGCGCTATTACGCCGACCCGATCCTTTGGGAGGAAGATGGTCGAGATTTCCTGTTCGTGGAGGAATTTCCCTACACCACCGGGCGCGGGATCATCGCTTACACCGAACTCGATGAGCGCGGGCAGGCCAAGTTCGCGCCCCGCCCTGTCATCGAGCGCAAGACGCATCTCTCTTATCCCCTGATGTTCCGGCACGAGGGCGCGATCTACATGCTCCCCGAAAACGCGGCAGAAAACCATTTGCCACTCTACCGAGCGATATCTTTCCCCGATCAATGGCGGGAATGTGCGCCGCTGGTCGCGGGCACTGGTCTGCATGATGCGACACTGATTGAGCACGAGGGGGCCTGGTGGCTCATCGCCAACGAGGCGCGCGAAGGCGGCTCAAGTTGGGATTGTATGTGTCTTTATCACGCACCAAGCCCGCTCGGGCCCTTCGTGCCGCACCCGGCAAACCCGCTGCTTGTCGATGCCAGGCTCGCGCGTTCGGGCGGGCCGGTGATGATGGTCGAGGGCAAGTTGATCCGCCCGGTGCAGAATTGCCTTGGAGGTTATGGCCGCTTCTTGCGTTTCACCGAGATCACAATGCTATCGGAAGAAGGCTTCCAGCAGCGGGAAACCGGGCGAATACTGCTCCGCGAAGGCAGCCGCATCGCTGGCGTGCACAGTTATGGGCGCAACGCGCGTTTCGAGGTGATCGACGCGCTGACCACGCGCCGCTGGCCAGGCAAACCGGAATAGCTATTTCACGAATCGCCGCGCGAGTATCGGCAGGGCAACCGCGATCAGAACAAAGCGTGCGACATGGTGGCTCGAGAGGTAAAGCGGGTCGAGCCCAAGGGCCATGCCGAGCACGATCATGGCTTCCAACCCGCCTGGCGCGAAGGCGATCAAGGCTTCAGCGGGTGAGGCACCGGCAAATGCGATCGCGAGACTTGCGCCGATGGCCGTCACCGCCATCGTCGCGAGGAAAGACACCACCGCCGGCAGGAACATGGCGCGCAAAGCATCGAGCGTTATGCCGGCAATGCGCGTTCCGGCGAACACGCCAATCAGGAACATCGCGAGATCAACCACAAAGGCAGGTGGTGCACCGGGGATCATCCCCGTTGCATGGGTAAGGCCGCCCGCAGCCATGCCCCCAAACATGAAGGGTGCCAGCACCTTCCATCGCTCAAAACTCAGCGCAATCAGCATTGCCAGCGCCATCACCAACCCAAACCCGATAACGGAAATTTCTGCTATCTCCGGTAGACGGCCTGTTTCGACAGAGGCCGTCACAAGGCTCGGCAGGATGGCAACCAGTACGAACATCCGGAAAGCCTGTACCACCGCGACACGCGACATATCGATTTTTGCAGCGGCGGCGGTCGCGAGCACTGCCGACATCGCGCCCGGGAGAGAGCCGAACAGCGCCACATCTGCAGGCCAGCGGAACAATCGCGTCAACACAAACTGCCCGACGATTGTAATGCCGATCACCGTGAGCACCAGCAGCAGCAGCGAAAGCGGATAGCGCCCCATCGATTGGATCATTTCAGGCGTAATCGCCGAGCCCATCGCAACGCCCGCAAGCAACAAGCCAAGATCGCAAAGCGGGCCCGGAATATCGACTCGAACACCGCTCGCAATGAGGATCACCACGCCCACCATCGCGCCCGAAAGCCACGGCGCGGGCAGCCCGGCGAGGAGAAAAAGCATCGCTCCGGCAAGGCCAGCGGCGAAGGTGCAGGCGATTGTGAAGAGGCGCGATCTCGCCATCCCTAACGCCTGCTGCGAATCGCAGCGACGAGGCGCTTGGCGGCTTCAGCGATATCCGCCGTATTCCGCAGGTAGCACAGGCGCAGAAAACCTTCACCGCCCGTGCCGAAGGCGGTGCCCGGTGCAAGGCCGACATTGGCGTGATCGACGAGGTCGAAAGCGAGTTGGCGCGTATCGTTTGCACCGTCCACCCCGAAGAAAAGGTAGAAAGCCCCGGGCGGCGCGGCAACACGGAAACCGGGCTCGGTGGAGAAAGCCCCCATCAGAAGGTCTCGGTTTGTGCGAGCCATCGCCCGTTGCTCGGCGATGAAATCATCACCCCCTTCGAGAGCCGCGATGCCGGCACGCTGCGCAAAAACCGATGTGCCAGAACTCGAATATTGGATCAGATTGATGATGGTTTGCGAGAGCTCCGCCGGCGCTTCCAGCCAACCAATCCGCCAACCGGTCATCGCCCAGTTCTTCGAGAAGGTCTGAACGAACAACACGCGATCATCCGCGCTCATAACGTCGCGGAACGACGCGGCACGCAGTGCATCAAAAGAGAACTGGCCGTATATCTCGTCGGCGATGATCCAGAGCCCGTGCCGCCGCGCGATGTCCAGCATGGCGCTGAGTTCCGCTTTCGTCGCGGTCCAGCCCGTGGGATTGGCCGGCGAATTGATGCAGAGCGCGCGTGTGTTCGGAGTGATCGCAGCTTCGATATCAGTCAGGTCAAGCTGCCAGCCATCATTGCCAAAGCGCATCGGCGCATCGCGCGCGTTGGCTCCGGCGACACTCAGCGCGCCGCGGAAATTCGGCCAGGCTGGCGTGGGTACGATGACCTCGTCACCCGCTCCGGCAATCAACCGCACAGCAATCTGGAGCGCGTGCATGCCACCATTCGTGACAAAAATCCGCTCGGGCGCGACAGGGGTTTTGTAGAAGCGCGCGAGGTAGCTCGCGATGGCTTCACGCAAAGGCGGAATGCCGGCCTGATAGGTGTAGAAAGTTTCGCCCTCCGCGAGCGATCGCGATGCTGCATCGCGGATAAAATCGGGCGTCGCACGGTCACCCTCTCCCACCCAAAGTGGCAGCAGACCATCGCGTGTGCGACCGTAATCGAAAACCTCAACAATGCCGCTGGATGGAGCAGCGAGTGCCTCGGGGCGCAAATGAGCAGATAAGGATGAAGCCATTCCGTTTTCATGAGGCATCGACAGCGCAAGAGCAATCGCGCCAAGTCGATGATTTGATGAATTAACGTGATGGTTTTGAGAGAAAAAAGACCGGCGCGGATTTCTCCGCACCGGTCCAATTTCAAAAGTTCGCTTGACGCTTACTTCTTCAGAAGGTCGCGAATTTCGCCGAGGAGCTTTTCTTCGGCCGAAGGAGCCGGAGGTGCTGCCGGAGCGGCGGCTTCAGCCTTCTTCATCGAGTTCATGCCTTTAACGACCATGAACAGCACCCAGGCGATGATGATGAAGTTGATTGTGATCGTCAGGAAGTTACCCCAGCCGAGCACGGTCGCGGTCTTCTTCGCATCCGCAAGACCCGCACCTGCCGGAACGCTACCCTTGAGAATGAGATAAAGGTTCGAGAAATCGGGAAGACCGATGATCCCCGCGATGATTGGCATCATGATGTCGGCCACCATCGAGTCGACGATCTTGCCAAAGGCAGCGCCGATGATCACACCGATCGCGAGATCGACAACATTGCCTTTGAGTGCAAAATCCTTGAATTCTTTCAACATAGGAACACCCCTGCCTTTTGTCACAACATGGCTTGCGGCAATTGCCGCATGGATATGGCGGACTCTCGCTCCGACCAAACCATTGCGGGAGTCGTAGTTCAAAAGTTGAAGATGCTCAAGTCTCGTCTTAAAGCTTTGTTAACTTTATAGTTTCGACTATTTTATCCGTCTAAGCTTTTGCATAGGCGCATTTTGTGAGTGCTCGCAAAGGTCCAACCCTTGTTTGCGAGCGAAGCACGAGCAATGATGTTCGGGGCCAATCAAGAAGGGTTTTGAGCACATGCTCGCCGGCTGGGTTGCGGTATCGGTCGCACTCTTCTACCTGCTGATCCTGTTCGCGGTTGCCTATTTTGGCGACACGAAGGGGCGCTTCCTGCTGGAAGGAAAATTTCGCCCCACGATCTATGCATTGGCACTCGCTGTCTATTGTACGTCTTGGACCTTCCTCGGTTCCGTCGGTGTGGCCTCACGCAACGGCCTCGATTTTCTGCCGATCTATCTCGGGCCTTTGCTGGTTATCTTGTTCGGCATGCCACTTCTGGCGCGCGTGGTTCATATCGCGCGGATGCACCGCATCACGTCGGTCGCCGATTTCATCGGCTCGCGCTACGGCAAGAGTGTGAAGGTGGCGGCCCTTGTGGCAGTGATCGCGATTGTCGGCACAGTGCCTTACATAGCTCTACAGTTGAAGGCTATTTCGGCCGCCCTCGAAACCATCGTGTTTCGCGAGGTCGGCTATGTGCCGCAAATTGCCGGGCTGTCAACGATCGGCGATATTTCACTGTTCGTCACCCTCGTTCTCGCCGCTTTCGCGGTCGCTTTCGGCACGCGCCATGTCGATGCGACCGAACATCAGAATGGGCTGATGCTGGCAATTGCGGCGGAATCATTTGTTAAGCTGATCGCGTTCCTCACGGTGGGCATCTTCGTCGTCTATTTCATGTTCGGTGGTTTTGGAGATTTGTTCACAAAGGCTACGTCCGAGCCGCGTGCCGTGAAGGTGATGGAAGGCAGTTTCGACCCTGTCTTGTGGATCACGACGACTTTCTTGGCAGGCTGCGCGATTTTGCTGCTGCCGCGCCAGTTCCATGTGACAGTCGTAGAAAACCGTGATGTGCGCGATCTCAGGCAAGCAGGATGGCAATTCCCGCTCTATCTCGTAGCGATCAATATCTTTGTTATCCCGATCGCGATTGCAGGCCTTGTCTTGTTACCCGGCGACAATGTCGATCGCGACCTGATGGTCATCCAGTTGCCCCTGCTCGCGGAAGCCGGATGGGTCGCGCTCGTCGCCTTTATTGGTGCGCTTTCGGCCGCAACAGCAATGGTGATCGTTGAGTCAGTCGCATGCGGCATTATGATCTCGAACGACCTCGTCGTCCCCTTGCTGCTGCGCCGCCCGAAATTCCGCGGCAAGCATGTCGGCGAGGAAAAGGGGGAGGAATCCTCCGCGGCCCCGGTTCAGACGATGGTCGACACGGTGCTCACCATTCGCCGTATCGGTGTCGTGGTGATGTTGCTTTTGGGATTTGCCTATTATCGCGCCTCCGAGCAGGCTGCTTTGGCCACAATCGGGCTCCTCTCCTTTGCTGCCATCGCGCAACTGATGCCGGCTTTCCTCCTGGGCCTTTACTGGACGCGCGCCAATGCAAAAGGGGCTTTGGCTGGGTTGCTATCCGGCTTTTTCATCTGGTTCTACCTGTTATTCCTGCCCACCCTTGCGGGCATGGACGGTTTCATTGCGGGCATCGTTCGCAACGGGCCGTTCGGGATCGAAGCGCTTGCACCAGCCAAGCTGCTGGTTCCGGAATGGCCTTCGCTCGTGCAAGGTGTGGTCATCTCGTTGAGTGTGAATCTTGCTTTGGTGGTTATCGTATCGTTGTTCACCTCCGTGAGCGCCATTGAGCGGGTGCAGGCAAGTCTCTTTACGAGCCCCGATACCGCCTATCCCGGCACCGGATTCAAGCTCTGGCGCAGTTCAGTCACGATGGGGGAGTTGCGCCTCACTGTCGCACGCTATCTCGGCGCGGAACGGACCGAGCGGGCATTTCGAGCCTATGAAGAGCAACGTGGGATAGCCGCACAGCCGAACCAGGAGGCGGATGCACATGCAATCCGCTTTTCCGAGCAAGTGCTCGCGGCAGCGATCGGGGCGGCGTCATCGCGTCTTGTGCTTTCGCTAATGCTGCGCCGACGCAACGTCTCGACCGAGGCGGCACTGAAGCTCCTCGACGATGCCTCAGCCGCGATCCAGCATTCGCGCATGTTGCTCCAGCACGGGCTTGATCACGCTCGCCAGGGCGTAACCGTGTTCGACCGCGACCTCCGGCTGATGTGCTGGAACCGCGCATTTCAAGACCTGTTCGACCTACCAGACGATCTGGTGCGGTTTGGCGTCGGGCTCGATGAGATCGTGAGCTACAATGCCAAGCGCGGCCTATATGGCGAGCAGACCGGACCAGACGTCATCGCGCGACGCATTACCTCACTGGTGCAGGAAACTGAGCCACGCCGCCTGCATTTGCCGCTCACCGGTCTCGTTTTCGAAATCCGTTCCAACCATCTGCCTGATGGCGGCCTTGTGACAACTTACACTGACATCACCGATGCGGTGGCAGCGGAAAAGGCGCTAGCCGAGGCGAATGTCACGCTCGAAAACCGCGTGCGCGAGCGCACGGAGGAACTTGTTCAGCTCAACAAAGAATATGCGCGCGCAAAACTCGATGCGGATGAGGCAAATATCTCGAAAACCAGGTTTCTGGCAGCGGCAAGCCACGATATTGCCCAACCGCTCAATGCGGCCCGCTTGTATGCTTCGGCACTCGCCGATGGCGCGCAGCAGAGCCCGCATGCTGACCTCGCACGCAACGTCGAGGCTTCGCTGAACGCCGTCGATGAAATCCTCTCGGCATTGCTGGAAATGTCGCGCCTTGATTCTGGCAAGATGAAGCCGGAAATCTCGACCTTCTCGCTAGACGAAATTCTCAGTCAGCTGAAAATCGAGTTCGAGCCCGTTGCCAAGGCCAAAGGCGTAGACCTGCGCATCCTCCCGACCTCGCTTGAGATCACAAGCGACAGGCGTCTGCTGCGCAGGCTCATGCAGAACCTGATTTCGAACGCCATCAAATACACAGTCTCGGGCAAGGTCTTGGTTGGCTGCCGGCGCGCGAAAGGCTCAGCGCGGCTGCTCGTGGCCGATACCGGGATCGGCATTGCCGCGTCCAAGCAGAAGATGGTCTTCAAGGAATTTCAACGACTGGATGAAGGGGCACGCATCGAGCGCGGCCTCGGCCTTGGCCTCTCGATTGTCGAGCGCATCGTCAAGGTTCTGGAATTGAAACTGGATCTCGCTTCAAAGCCAAATCTGGGCTCAACCTTCACCCTGCACCTGCCGCGCGCGAGCATGCCGAAGGTTCGACAGCGCAAGGCAGAAGCCCCTACACCCGTTCCCGCAATCGCCAGCCTGGCCGGACGGCGCGTGCTTGTCATCGATAACGAACCATCGATTCTTGATGGCATGCAATTTTTGCTTGAGGGCTGGTCATGCAGCGTCATTACCTCTGCCGATGCTGAGGTGGCGATCAAGGCTTGCCGTGCGGCCAAATTCCGTCCGGATGTGATGCTCGTCGACTACCATCTCGACGATTCGAACGGGATTGACGCTATTCTGAAACTCCGCTGGCATTTCCGTTCTAAAATGCCAGCCGTCCTGATCACAGCTGATCGCACGCCGGAAGTGCGTGATCGCGCGATAAACGAGGACATCGAAATCCTCAACAAGCCGATCAAACCGCCGGCCTTGCGCGCCTTGCTGGTGCAGATTGGTCTGCGCAGCGCCCAAGCCGCAGAGTAAGGAGCATAGCCGCACTTGCGGCGTTGATGAACCCGGTCTAGATCAACGCCATGCTGAGCAACTGGCGCACCCGCTCGTTAATTCGCGAAAGCTTCGTCGCGTTTTTCTGCGCGCTCATCATACTCGCCGGTGTGATACAGGCGCGCGCTGGCACGGAATTCGCTGCAAAATCAGGCTTTGCGACCACTCTGACGCTCTGCCAGCAAAACGGATATAGCGGCGACTCCCCCGAGCCCGATCCGAATTGCGATCACTGCCGTTTGCCCATGCCTCTTGCCTTGGGAGCACCTTCCCGTCCTCCCTTGAGCCTGCGTGTGGGGCAATTCGAGGAAGTTGCTCCGGAAACACCCTCGTTCCGGACATCCAGCCGAACCATTCTTCCTGAAGCGAGAGGCCCGCCGCAGAAGGTTTAATGCCTGCTGCCCGCGTGACATTTCTCACTTTTCAGGAAGGAACATTCCTCGTGACTAACCGTCTTTTATCTGCGCTTGGCGCAGTCTTCGCTGCTTTTTTACTCACCTACCCGCTCGCCGCCCATGATTACACGATCGGCGATCTCAAGATCGATCACCCCTGGACCCGTGCAACGCCCGGTGGCGCGAAGGTCGCGGGCGGGTACATGAAAATCACCAACAACGGCACTATGCCCGATCGCCTGATCGGCGGCACGGCCGTTCCGGCCGGGATTTTCGAAGTGCATGAGATGAAAATGGAGGGCAATGTGATGCGCATGCGTGCCCTCGCAAAAGGACTTGAGATCAAGCCGGGACAAACGGTTGAACTCAAGCCTGGCGGCCTCCATGTCATGTTCATCGACCTCAAATCGCCGCTCAAAGAAGGCGAGAAGTTCAAGGGCACGCTCGTGTTTGAAAAGGCCGGTACGATCGAAGTCGAATACGCGGTCGAGGCGCGCAGCTCAGCAGGCGGGCATGGAGGGCATCAGCATTGAACGCGCTCAAGCTAGTCCGCCTCACAGCCTGGGGAGCGATTGCGGTGATTACCGCAGCACTTCTTTATGTGCTGCTCAACCCGCGTGATGCGGAACAAGGGACGGGGGTCGCCGCTGTCGGCGGCCCATTCCGCCTTGCGGCGCATGACGGGCGCGTTGTCACGAACGAAGACCTCAAAGGCAAACCTTTTGCCCTCTTCTTTGGCTTCACGCATTGCCCGGATATCTGCCCAACCTCGATGCTGGAAATCACCAATGACATGAACGCCCTTGGTCCCGCAGGGCGAGACTTCCGGGTATTCTTTGTCACTGTGGATCCCGCACGGGACACGGCAACCTTGCTGAAAGATTATCTCGGCTCCTTCGATCCACGCATCGTCGGCTTGATCCCGAAAGACGAAACAGAGCTCGCCAACGTGGCGAGGGCCTATCGCGCGATTTATCGCAAGGTCGATACTCCCTCCGGCTACACGATGGATCACACGGCATCCATCTATCTGATGGACAGCAAGGGCGCATTTTTCGGCACACTCGACAGCCGCGAAACACCGGAAACACGCCAGGCGAAGTTGAAAAGATTGCTGGCGCGTGGCTGATATCAACGCCGGCGCAAGGCGTCCTCCACAGCCAGAAATGCCTCGATATCCGGTGTGATCTCGGGGCTATCCCCTTCATAACCGACTGCCTGCGCGAGCCGCTCGGCGCCGACGAACAATCGGCGTTTCTTGTCGTAAAGCCCGCCGCGGACCAAAGCGATGGCGGCAGTTTGGTCATGCCCGTCTTTACCGGTGATAACGAAACGGTGCTGCATCACAAAACTCGTCCCACGCCAGCACAGGATCGAGCTCTCGAGCCGGAAGGCTTGGAAGGGTTTCAGCTCACGTCGATAGCGGATGGCCGAACCGGAAAGCATCGGCTGCAAACCCTCTTTCAGCACCAGCTTGATCAGCCCCATCCGTAGCAGCAGGTCCGTGCGGCCGAGGTCCGCGATCGTCAGGTACCGGCCGTTGTTCAGATGCAGGTTGGTATCGATATCATGCGGCCAGACCCGAAACCTCAGCACCGAAACGCCGAATGGTGCGGGGATCCGCGCACGAAACAGCGTGGTGATAAGAAGCCAGAGAACGCGCAACCAGAGGTTCATGGGAGAGCTTTCTCTTCGTATTGGCCTGAAACCCGCAAGCCATTGTCATCACCAAGCTTGACCCGGTGATCCACTTTATTCTTCAGAGGTTGCGTCCCCGGCTCAAGGCCGGGGATGATGAAAAACAGGGAAACGTCAAGCGGCCGCTTTCTTCGGCGCGAAGCGCCCATAGAAGCTCTCGTTGGTTTTTGCCATTTGCTTCAAAAGCTTGTTGGTCTTGAAGCGATCACCATGCTTCTTTGCGAGCTTGTCGCAAAGCGCCACGAAGGCTTTGGTCCCCATGCGGTCGATGTAAGAAAGCGTCCCGCCGGTATAGGGCGCAAAGCCGAAGCCAAGGATCGAACCGACATCTGCTTCGCGGACATCGACAATCACCTTCTCTTCCACCGTGCGGGCGGCTTCGAGCGCCTGGATGGCGAGGAAGCGATCCTTCAGCTCTTGCTTGTCGATCGAATCGGCGTTGAGCTTCACCTTCTGCAGTTCGGCAAGGCCGGGCCAAAGCGCTTTGCCCTTCTCGGCATAATCATAGAAGCCCTTGCCGTTCTTGCGGCCCAGACGCTGGAGATCAACCACCATCGTCTTCAGCAAAGCTTCTTGCCGGCTATCGATCGCCGCTTCGCCAAGATCCTTTTTCGTTGCTTGAAGGATTTTCCAGCCGAGATCGAGCGCGACTTCGTCATTGAGCGAGAGCGGCCCCACGGGCATGCCGGCCATTTTCGCAACATTTTCGATCATCGCTGGCGGCACGCCCTCGGCGAGCATGATGTGCCCTTCGCGGATGTAGTTCAGCACGCAACGGTTGGCGAAGAAGCCGCGACAATCGTTTACAACGATCGGAGTTTTCCGGATTGCGCGGACGAAATCGAGTGCCACGGCGAGCGCGCGATCCTTGGTGCGCTTGCCCATGATGAGTTCGACCAGCAGCATCTTCTCTACTGGCGAGAAGAAATGGATGCCGATGAACTGGCTCGGGCGCTCGAAATAGTCCGAGAGCGAGGAGATCGGCAGCGTCGAAGTATTAGAAGCGAGAATGGTCTTGCGACCGATATTCTCTGCGATTTTCTTGATCACCGTTTCTTTCACATTGCGATCCTCGAACACCGCTTCGATGACCAGATCGCAGCCCTTGAGCATCGAATAATCGGCCGAAGGCGTGATTTTTGCGAGGAGCGCATCGCGGTCTGCGGATTTCGCGCGGCCCTTCATGATCTGATCCGACATCAGCTTGTGCGAATAGGCCTTGCCCTTTTCCGCGGCTTCCATATCGCGATCGACCAGCACGACCTGAATGCCGGCTTGCGCAGCGACATAGGTGATGCCTGCACCCATGAAGCCCGCGCCGACCACGCCGATGCGCTTGAACTTCGTCGGCGGAACATCAGCAGGGCGACGCGCCCCTTTCTCGAGTTCACCCTTCGAGAGGAAGAGCGAGCGGATCATTGCAGCCGCTTCAGGTGTGCGCAGGATATTCGCGAAGTAGCGGCTTTCGACACGCAATGCGAGATCCATCGGCAATTGCAGGCCTTCATAGACCGATTGCAGGATGGCTTTCGCAGCCGGGTAATTGTCGGAGGTTTCGCGACGATAAATCGCGTTGGCGGGTGGCCAGATCATCATGCCGGGCGCGGAATGCACCTTGTTGGAGGGGTTTTTGAACCCTTCCATGTCCCACGGCGCTTTCGCTACGGGGTTCGCCTTGATCCAATCCTTAGCCGCCTGAACAATCTGTTCGCGCGGCGCGACAGCATGCACGAGATTCATGCTTTTCGCTGCAGCTGGCCTGATCTGATCGCCCTTGAACAGCATCTGCAGCGCGTCTCCGGTCTGCATGAGGCGCGAGACACGTTGCGTGCCGCCAGCGCCCGGGAAAAGCCCGACCTTCACTTCCGGCAGACCGACGCGCGTTTTATCCGAATCCGAGAGCACCCGATATTGGCAAGCCAAAGCGAGCTCAAAGGCGCCACCAAGGCAGGTGCCGTGAATCGCCGCGGCGAAAGGTTTCCCGCAAGTCTCGAGCTTGCGATAGAGCTGGCTGAGACGAGCGGTCGCCTCGAAGAAATAGCCCATCGCATGCTCTTCACCGCTGGAGCGCGCGAGTTTCGCATATTCCATGCCGAGGCCTTGCAGCATGGTCAGGTCAGCACCGCCAGAAAAGGCATCCTTGCCTGAGGTGATGACGCAACCCTTCACACCCTCGGTGGAAGCGACATGGGCGATGATCGTGTTCAACTCGGTCATCACATCCTGGGTGATGACGTTCATGGATTTGCCAGGGCTATCCCAAGTGGCGAGAGCAATGCCGTCGGCATCGGTTTCGAAGCGGAAATGGGTGAGGTTCATTGTTTTTCTCCTGCCGCTTGCTGTTAGACGCGCTCGACGATCATCGCCGTGCCCATGCCATGGGCGACGCAGAGCGTGATGAGACCGGTATTGAGATCGCGACGCTCAAGCTCGTCGATGATCGTCCCGAGAATCATCGCGCCGGTTGCGCCCAGCGGATGGCCCATCGCGATGGCGCCACCATTGACGTTCACTATATCCGGATCGATATCGAAAGCTTGGATGTAGCGGAGCACAACCGATGAAAAGGCCTCATTGATTTCAACGAGATCAATGTCTTTCATCGTCATACCGGTGCGAGCGAAGAGCCGTTCGGTAACGTCGACCGGGCCAGTCAAGACAAGCGCGAGATCGGAGCCCGTCGTGGCAAATCCGCGGATGCGAGCGCGCGGCTTCATGCCAGCCCGGCGTCCGGCGACCTTGTTACCAACGAGAACCGCAGCAGCACCATCGACGATTCCCGATGAATTGCCGGCATGGTGGACATGGTTGATCTTCTCGACTTCAGGGTGCCCCTGAATGGCCACAGCGTTAAAGCCGCCCTGCTCGCCCATCATCGCAAAAGACGCCTTCAGTCCGCCAAGCGTCTGCATGTCGGTTGCTGGGCGGATGGTTTCGTCTTTGGCCAGAATGGAAAGGCCGTTCACGTCGCGCACGGGAATGACGGATTTCGAAAAACGGCCCTCTTCCCAGGCTTTGGCGGCCTTCTTGTGCGAGGACACCGCGAAAGCGTCGACATCATCGCGCGAGAACCCGTATTTCGTCGCGATCAGATCGGCTGCGACGCCCTGGGGCGAGAAGTAGGAGGGGATCGCGACAGAAGGATCAACCGCCGGCAACATACCCGAGGCACCCATACCCACACGGCTCATGCTCTCGACGCCACCACCGACAACGAGATCTTTCTGCCCCGCCATCACCTGCGCCGCGGCAGCACCCACGGCATCAAGGCCGGAAGCGCAGAAGCGGTTGATTTGGATGCCGGGAACCTGGAATCCATAGCCGGCTGCGATGGCCGCCGAACGCGCGATATCGCCGCCCGCTTCACCCACGGGGTCGACGCAGCCGAGGATGACATCTTCAACGGTCGAGGCATCGAGATGGTTGCGGGTCGCAACGGCACGCAAGGCCGTCTCGGCGAGGCGAACCGCTGTCACCTCATGGAGTGAGCCATCGGCTTTGCCCTTGCCACGCGGTGTGCGGACGTGATCGTAGACGAATGCATCGGCCATGAGGGCCTCCCCTAATTGGTTGTTATTCTTGGAGAACAATGTGCAGCGCACCGGATGGAGCGCCGCGGGAACTCAGAAGGCCTCAGCCGGAAGCGCCATGATGGCATCCGAACCCGCCGTGATGCGCTGGAGATGTGCGCCCGTTTCAGGGAGCATCCGCTCCATGAAGAAGCGCGCGGTGACGAGCTTGGTGTTCATGCGCTCGGTGGAACCATTGGCACCTGCCGCAAGCTTGTCGTTCGCCACTTTCGCCTGCAGCGCCCACATATAGCCCATCGCCACGAGGCCGAAGAGATGCATGTAATCGGTCGCGCCGGCACCGGCATTGTCGGGCTTCGCCATCGCGTTCTGCATGAACCACATGGTGGCCTGCTGGAGATGGCCGAGCGACTTGCCAAGCGGTGCGAGCAAGGGCTTCAAGCCCTCGTTCGCTTCATTCGCCTTGATGAAGCCCTGCACCTCGTTGAAGAAGGTCATCACGGCGCGGCCGCCATCGCGCGGCAGCTTGCGTCCCACGAGGTCCATCGCCTGAATACCGTTGGCACCTTCATAGATCATGGCGATGCGGGCATCGCGCACGAACTGGCTCATGCCCCACTCTTCCACATAACCGTGGCCGCCGAACATCTGCTGCGCCTTCACCGCATTGTCGAAGCCGAGATCGGTGAGCACGCCTTTGAGCACGGGCGTCATCAGGCCGAGATGATCATCGGCTTCCGCACGGGCCTTCTCGTCATCTGAGCGATGGGCGACATCCGATTTCAGCGCGGTCCAGAGCACGAGCGCGCGGGCCGCTTCGTTGAAAGCGCGGATGGAGAGAAGCGTGCGACGCACATCGGGGTGGACAATGATGGGGTCAGCCGCTTTCGAGGGCTCTTTCGGCCCTGTTAGCGCGCGACCCTGAATGCGATCCTTCGCGTAGACCACCGCGTTCTGATAGGCGACTTCGGATTGTGCGAGACCCTGAATGGCGACGCCCAACCGGGCCTCATTCATCATCACGAACATGGCGTTGAGGCCCTTGTTCTCAGCGCCAACGAGCCAACCCACCGCACCGTCATAGTTCATGACGCAGGTCGCATTGCCGTGAATGCCCATCTTGTGCTCGATCGAACCGCAGGACGCTGCGTTGCGCGCGCCCAACGAACCATCGGCGTTGACCATGAATTTCGGCACGACAAAGAGCGAAATGCCCTTCACGCCTTCTGGCGCACCCTCAATGCGGGCAAGCACGAGGTGGATGATGTTCTCGGTCAAATCCTGCTCACCGGCCGAGATGAAAATCTTGGTACCGGAGATCTTATAGGAGCCATCGCCAACCGGAACGGCCTTGGTCTTGATGAGGCCGAGATCGGTGCCGCAATGCGGCTCGGTCAGGTTCATGGTGCCCGACCACGGACCCTCGATCATTTTCGGCAAATAGGTGCGCTTGATCTCATCCGAGGCGTGGGTGTGGATCGCGGCGATCGCACCCATCGTCAGGCCGGGATACATCGAGAACGCCATATTCGCGGAAGAGGCGAATTCGTTCAAAATCGCGCCGACCGTGTAAGGCAAACCTTGCCCGCCATATTCCGGGTCAGCGGAAAGCCCGACCCAGCCGCCTTGCGTGTAGGCCTCATAGGCTTCTTTGAAGCCCTTCGGCGTGGTCACGCGACCATCCGCATGGCGTGTGCAACCCTCTCTATCTCCAGAAAGATTGACTGGAGCGAGTACCTCTTCACAAAGCTTGGCACCCTCGGAGAGAATGGCTTCGAGCATATCGGGCGAGAGGTCGGAGAAGCCTGG